>JAUVFY010000132.1 GCA_030594025.1 Deltaproteobacteria bacterium
AGTCCCTTAAGGAGCGTGGCTATGGCCTCTATCTCCTCTTTGAGGTAGAGCCTCAAGTCTAAAGATACCTGGTCATTACGGCTCCGTGCTGTATGGAGCTTTCCTCCCACGTTACCTATCTTTTCTATGAGCCTCTTCTCAACCGCCATGTGTATATCTTCCACATCCGGGCCGAACGTGAACCTCCCGGAGGCAATCTCCTTTTCAACCGCCCGGAGGCCCCTTATGATGCGATCGCGCTCCCTGGCGGTTATTATACGGGCCTTGCTGAGGACCTTCGCGTGCGCTATGGACCCGAGTATGTCGTATGTTAAAAGCCTCCGGTCAAAGCCGATTGAGGCGTTGAACCGTTCTGCGAGCCTGCTGGTTTTTTTCCTGAACCTTCCTGACCAGGGTTTTAATTCTGATTGCTTTGACTTTTGCGTTTTCTTTTTCATAACGAGCTCTTGCCCTGTATTTCTGCCCCTAACCCTTTTTGCCTTCTTTAACCGACTCTATTATCGCCGCGTAAAGGAGCGGCACCATTATCTCGTGATGGCCGGTAAGAGAGTACCCCCTTCCACCCTTCTGCGTGGGTCGCTTTACAACGTTCGTAAGGGGGCGGTAGTGCTGGATAAAGTCCATGTTCACGGTGGTAAAATTCTTAACCCTGTGGCCCAGGTTCCTCGCAAGCGTGAGGGCCTTTAAAAAGACCTCGGGCAGTATTACCGCCGAGCCTATGTTCATGTACACGCCCCCTTCGAGGCTCTTTACAACTGAAGCGAAGAGTTTAAAGTCCCTCTGGCTTCCGAGCCCCGTTGCTCTGGCGTCCATCGCCGGGTGGAGGTGGGTTATGTCGGAGCCTATGGCAACGTGTACGGTAACGGGGACCTTGAGCCTTCTACCGGCGGCAAGGACGCTTAGGGCCTTGTGGGGAAAACGCGAACCGTTTATCATCTCTCCCACGGAGCGGCCTATCCCGTGGCCCTTTTTAACGCCCCTTTTTATGGCGTTGTTAAGAAGCCTCCCGGTCTCATCGGCCATGCCGAACCTGCCGTCAAGCAACTCCTTTTCGACGTCTTCCGAGGTTCTTCCCGCATAGGCGAGCTCGAAGTCATGCACTATGCCCGCCCCGTTCATAGCCACCGCGGTGACTATCCCCCTTTCCATGAGGTCTATGATAAGGGGGCTTACTCCGACCTTTATTACGTGGGCCCCTATGCCGAGACAGACGCTTTTACCCCCCCTGTGGGCCCTCACGACGGCCCCTGCCACTGCCTTTAAGTCCCTCGAGCCGAGTACATCCGGCAGCGTGGCAAGAAAATCCTTCACAGACCCGCCCCTTTGCGGAAGAGAAGCGACCTGGTCCACACTCACCTTGCTCTTTCGCCTCTTTATGGAATAGGTCTTTATGCCCCTTGTGGAGAGCGGCTTGAACTTCATTTTGAAACCTTCTGAAAGAGGATATAGTCCACGAGCTCACAGAGTATATGGCATACGGTTATATGCACCTCCTGGATCCTGGGGGTGGAGTTGGCTTCCACGTTCAGGACCATGTCGGCCTTTTCAATCAGGTCCCCCCCGCCCCTTCCCACAAGGGCGATGGTCTTTATACCCAGCTTTTTTGCCTCCCCCACCGCCTGCACCACGTTGGGCGAGGTGCCGCTCGTGGAAATGGCTAAAAGCACGTCGCCTTCCCTGCCGAGGGCCTTTACCTGCTTGGAAAATATCGTGTCCACGCCATAATCGTTTCCGATGCTCGTAATGACGGAGGTGTCGGTGGTAAGGGCGAGCGCGGGTAGCGGGGGCCTCTCTATCTCGAAGCGGTTTACAAACTCCGCGGCGATGTGCTGGGCGTCGGCCGCCGAACCGCCGTTCCCCACTATCATGAGCTTTCCACCGGCCTTGAATGCCTCGGCTATCACCTCGGCCGAATCCCGGAGCCTCGAGATATTTTTCTTAATGAAAAAACGCTCCTTGGCCTTTATACTCTCCTTTAAGGATTTCAAGACGAGTTCATCTTCCATGGACGGGCCTTCCAGAGATTTTCAAGGGTTTAGTCTTTGAAGTTAAGGACATAAAAAGAAGTTCTGATGATATCTTTTAAAACAAAGGTGTGTCAAGGTTTTAATTGGACTTATGCCTCACCCCAAAGCCTTTCAAAGAGCGGGAACGGTCGCTTTCAAATCAGGAATCTGTCGTTTTTTTGTATAAGCTTACCATCAACGTTTTTTACTTGCACTTATTTCAGTGCGGTTGCTTCAAACAAGGGATCTGCCGTTTCTTTGTATAAGCTTACCATCAACGTTTTTTACTTACACTTACTTCAAAGTGATTGCTTCAAACAAGGAATTTGCCATTTCTTTGTATAAGCTTACCATCGACGTTTTTTACTTGCACTTGCTTCAGCGTGATTGCTTCAAACAAGGAATCTGCCATTTCTTTGTATAAGCTTGCCATCAACGTATAAGGCCCCGCCCTTCCTCAAATCCTTTATCATGTCCCAGTGTATGGCGGATTTGTTCTTGCCCTGCGCCTCCTCGTAGGAAGCACCCACGGCCAGATGCACCGTGCCTCCTATCTTTTCGTCAAACAGTATGTCCTTTGAGAAGTTCTTTATACCGTAATTTACGCCCACGCCGAGCTCTCCCAGGTACCTCGCTCCCCGGTCCGTGGCGAGCATGTCGTGTAAAAACCTCTCGTTCTTGTCTGCACGGGCCTCGATTACTTTCCCTTTTTTAAACCTGAGCCTTATGCCCGTTACCTCACGGCCCTGGTATATGGCGGGCATCTCGTAGTAGATATGGCCTTCTGCCGAGTCCTCCACGGGCGAGAGAAAGACCTCTCCGTCGGGCATGTTCCTTTCGCCAAAGCATGGTATGGACCTTCTTCCCTTTATGCCTATGGTGAGGTCCGTATCCCTGCCGACTATCCTTACCTCGCGGCCCCTGTCGAGAACCCTTTTGAGCTTCATCTCCCTTCGCTTAACCTTCTGCCAGTCGATGTTAGTAGCCCTGTAGAGAAAATCCTCGTACTCAGCGAGGCTCATGTCAGCCTCCTGGGCCAGGGCGTTCGTGGGATAGTTCGTAAGGATCCACCGTTTTTTGTTCACGATGGTCTTCTGTATGGGCCTCAGGGCCTTCATCCTGGTTCCCATCTTCCGGGGGTCGACGCTCGATAGGGCCTTCCTGTTTATTGGGGCCATTATGTTCACAAAGCAGTCGATGTTCTTTGCCTCGTAGAGCTTTGTCCTGGGAAGGTTAAGAAGCTGCGCACTCGATGCGGTCCGGAAGAATATACCATGCATCTCCTCGAAGGCGATACCCGTTAGCGGATGGCCCCCTGCGACGAGGACCTCCCTGAAGACCTCTAATACAAGGGGTTTTGCAAGCTCGGAAGAAGACGCTATGAGCACGGTCTCCCCCCTTTTTACCCCGAGCGAATGACCTACGAGTATCTTTGCGAGTCTTTTAACGCGTGGGTCTGGCATAACGTCTCCTCTCGTTAAATCTATAAGTCCGCAGGCAAACCGCCTGCGGCGGGAAAGTTATTCATGGATTTTTCTTATGTCACGAACCTATAAAATACTATTTATAATTAATCAATTGCCGTGTGCAAGCACTTTGCCCCCTGGCAGGTATGTCTTTCACGAAGGAGCCTTTCTATTCTGTCTGTCACCACGAATTTATTAACACCCCACTGGGGGGCCATGAGTAACTCCCTTGGGGTGTCCCCGGAGAGTCTGTGAACCACGACTTCATCGGGCAGAAGTTCAAGACAGTCTACCACGAGGGAAGCGTAGTCTTCAAGATTTAGAGTCTTTATTCCCCCTCTTTTATACATCTCTTCAAGGGGCGTGCCCCTTACGACCTGGAGCTGGTGGAACTTTACTCCCCATACGGGGAGGTTTGAGATAAATTTTATGGTGTCCGTTATTTCGGCCCTTCCCTCGCCCGGTAGCCCTATTATCAGATGCGCGCAAACGTCTATGCCCCTTTCGGCCGCTCTCAAGACGGCGTCTTTAAAATCCCCCGCAGTGTGGCCCCTGTTTATAAGTTTTAGAGTCTCGTCGTTAGCCGTCTGGAGACCGAGCTCGAGCCAGAGGTGTTTTAATTGTTTAAATTCTCTTAGAAGTTCAAGGACCTTGTCGTCGACGCAATCGGGCCTTGTGGATACGGCGAGCGCTAAAACTTTCGGGTGGCGCAGGGCCTCGGTATAGAGGCTTTTAAGCCGAACGATATCGGCGTAGGTGTTCGTATTTACCTGGAAGTACGCGATGAACTTTTTCGCCTTGTGCCTTTTCCTTACGTTCTCGATGCCCTTTGCGAG
>JAUVFY010000072.1 GCA_030594025.1 Deltaproteobacteria bacterium
AGTAAAAGGCGGCAGGTAGCCCTTTGTGGGTTTTTCCTCGGGGTGAGTAACGAAGTGTATCTGCATCCCGTACTTGTTGTGTACGGAGCCGGGATATTCCTTGGCTTTCTTGGGCCCCTTGTAATCCACCTTGCCTGTTGCCGGGTCACGCACCTCCTCGGTAACCATCAGGTGGGTGGGCCCTGTCCAAACCTCTTTACCGTTATGCCAAACGGTCCCGGGACCCCAGGTTGCCACGTAAGTCCAAATCTGGGGCAGTACCGGGGGAGAGAGCTCGGGGTCCACGTCACCGCCGGTTGCGCCGTGAAGGTTCACGTCGGTTTTTACCAGCTTGAACTTCTCGGCCACTATCTTCCAGTCCCCGTCCGGGCCAGAGAAGTTGGCCACTATCTTGCCCGTTCCTTCATCAGGGTTAAGCTTGATATCTATCCTGCCGGTGCCTTTCAGGACACAGCTTCCGTCGTAACAGAACCTGTCCTTACTGTCGTGTTTGCCTACCTGGTATGCGGGCCCTAACCCTACAATAGAGATCTGGCCGGCATAACTGATAGACGAAAGAAGAACAACGGAAACGACCAAGCCCAGAATCAATGGTATCTTCTTCATTGTTATCAGCTCCTTTCTTGAACCGTTTTTGTACCCTTTTCTATGAGCCTAAGAGCTCCTTATCCCCTTTTCCTTCTTCACCAGGTTCAGTAATCCCCCCTCGAGTATGCACCTCCTTTCTCTTTCTGTGAGTTTCAACTCTAAGGTGAAGCTTTTCTCACCCGCCAAGGCGGTTAGTTCTGTCTTTTTTCCCTCCACTGACTTTCTTAGGTCCGGGAAGCTGAGCCTTGAGCCTTTTTTTATCCTGTCGTAGTCGCCTGGGTCCTTGAAGGTCATGGGGATTATCCCGAAGTTTATGAGGTTTGAGCGGTGGATGCGGGCAAAGCTTTTCGCTATCTTTATTATTATTCCCAGGTACCTGGGGGCGATGGCCGCATGCTCCCTCGAGGAGCCCTGGCCGTAGTTCTCCCCACCGACTACGATGCCCCCGCCCTTAGCTCGGCAGAGCTCGCTAAAGCCCCTGTCAACACGCTCGTAGGTATGTTCGCTTATAAGCGGGATGTTACTCCTCAAGGGCAGCACCTGGTTACCCGCGGGCATTATGTGGTCGGTGGTGATGTTGTCTTCGACCTTTATGAGGACTTCGCCTTCATAAGCCTCCGGAAGGGCCTCGAAGACCGGGAAGGGCTTTATGTTGGGTCCGCGTTTAATCTCCACCTTATTCCTTTCTTCGGCCGGTAGGGGCTTTATTATAAGGGCCTCGTTGAAAACGTACCTGGCAGGCTCTTCCACCTCGGGGTATTCTCCGAGTTTTCTCGGGTCGGTTATAACGCCGAAGAAAGCGGCCGCCGCGGCGGTCTCCGGGCTTGCAAGGTATACGCTGTCCTTTTCAGTGCCGCTTCTGCCGGGAAAGTTCCTGGGGAAGGTCCTTACGGAGTTTGTCCCCGTGGCCGGGGCCTGGCCCATCCCTATGCACCCGAGGCACCCCGACTGGTGGATTCTCGCACCGGCGTGCGTAAGCGTAAGCGACCCTCCAGCCCTTTCTACGTTTTCTATCACCTGCCGGCTGCCTGGGTTTATCTCGAAGCTAACGTTCGGGTTCGCTGTCCTTCCTTCAAACGTCTTGCATACGACCATAAGATCCCTGAACGAAGAGTTCACGGAAGAACCTACTATGCACTGGGCCACAGGGGTGCCCTCAATCTCGCTTACCTTTTTTACGTTGTCCGGGGAGGCAGGGCATGCGATAAGAGGCTCGAGGGTTGAAAGCTCTATCTCGTCGGTTTCGTCGTATTCGCACCCCTGGTCAGCCTCGAACAGTACCCAGTCTTCGGCCCTTCCCTGTCTTTTGAGAAAATCCCTTGTCCTCTCGTCAGATGGGAAGACGGTCGTAGTAGCGCCCAGCTCAGCACCCATGTTAGCTACCGTCGCCCTGTCGGTGGCCGAGAGGCTCTCTACCCCGGGCCCCCAGTATTCTACTATCTTTCCCAGCCCCCCTTTGACGCTGTGACGCCTGAGCATCTCGAGTATGAGGTCCTTGGCCGAGACCCAGGGCCCGAACTTGCCAATAAGCTTAACCCCCAGTATTCTGGGCATGGTCAGGTAGAAGGGCTCGCCGGCCATGGCCAGTGCAACGTCGAGCCCGCCGGCCCCGATTGCGAGCATGCCGAGCCCGCCCGCCGTGGAGGTGTGGCTGTCAGAGCCGAGCATTGTCTTGCCCGGCACGCCGAACCTCTCCATGTGGACCTGATGGGACACACCGTTTCCCGGGGGAGAGAAGTATACGCCGTAGCGCATGGCAGCGCTCTGGAGGAACCTGTGGTCGTCGGCATTCTTGAAATCCGTCTGAAGGAGGTTGTGGTCCACATAGCTTGCGGAAAGCTCGGTCTTTACCGTGTCCATCCCCATGGCTGCGAATTCAAGGTATGCAACGGTTCCCGTGGCATCCTGGGTAAGGGTGTGGTCTATCCTTATGGCTATCTCTTCTCCGGGCTCCGGCTTGCCGCTTACCAGATGCGCCTCGATGAGTTTTCTTGAAAGGTTTTTCTTCATATCCTTCGTACCGCCTCTATAAATAAATTTAGACACCCTTTTTACGGTTGTCAAGAGTGCGTTTTTTGAAGGAGCCCCTGGATAATGGTAAATCAACGCACCGGGTGGCAAATGCTGGAATTTGATATATAATTATGTTTATGGTAGGATTTGGCATTTAAACGGCATGTCAAGGCCAATAATAAACAAGGAGGGAGGAACATATGGCGAAAAAAAGCAACAAAAAGATCGTCGATATTCTGAACATCGATAGGGCTTATGAACTGGCGGCCATCATACAGTACATGGGCCACCACTATGAGGTTGAGGGCATGGAGAGTCCGCCCCTCGCTGATGAGTTCAAGAAGTCCGCCATGGACGAGATGAAACACGCAGAAGACCTGGGAGAGAGGATAGTATACCTCGGAGGCGTTCCGATGCAGAAGCCCACAGCAATTAAAAGAGGCGGCTCGTCGGTAAAGATGGTAAAGGACGACCTGGAAATAGAGTACAAGGCGATAAAAAGGTATAAAGAGCACATAAAGCTCTGCGACAAACTCGGAGACACCACAACACGGCGCATGCTCGAAGAGATACTGGCCGAAGAAGAGGACCACGCAAATACCTGGGAGGGGATACTTAAGAAAAGATAACCCCTTTTGATAAAGCCGGACGGCTTTTCAACGTATGTCAACGTATGTTCACGGAGGAGACCGCTATATGGCGAAAAAAGGAAACAAGAGGATTATCGATGCACTTAACGAAGACAGGGCATATGAGCTGGCGGCTATCGCCCAGTACATGGGCCACCACTACGAGGTTGAAGGAATGGAGAGCCCGGCCATAATGGACCTCTTTAAGGAGATTTCCATAGTCGAGATGATACACGCTGAAAAGCTGGCCGAAAGGATAGTCTACCTTGGCGGCGCCCCCACCATGAAGCCGACCGTCATAAAAAGGGGCGGGTCGGCAGCCAAGATGATAAAAGACGACCTTGAAGCCGAGTACGGAGCGATAGAGCGTTATAAAGAGCATATAAGGCTCACAAAGAAACTCGGGGATATAACGACAACCCGTATGCTCGAGGGGATACTGGCAAACGAAGAGGACCACGCCAACACCTGGGAGGGGATACTGAAGAAGAAAAGATAACCCGTTTTTTGGCAATTGTGGATACTCGGGTTAAGATATTCAGGTGCATTGATTGCAGTTACCTCTGCGAGGGCGAGGGGCCTTTGTGGAGGAGGAAGACCGGTGAATAAAAACCTTGAGTCGTCCATCGGATATGCCTTAGGATATGCTCGAACGACCCATAGAGAACGAATCGCCTCTTAAGGAGATAACCGAAAGGATCAGAGGTAAAGGGCCCATAACATTTGCCGAGTTCATGGAGGTCGCCCTCTACCGGCCCGAAGGCGGTTACTATACAAAAGAGCGCAATAGATGGGGAGGTAGCGGCGACTACGTAACGAACCTCGATATAAGCCCCGTATTCGCGAGGGTCCTTGCAAGACAGATCCACGAGATGTGGCTATCTCTGGGCTCCCCAGGGGCCTTCGACCTCGTGGAGGCGGGCGCTGGCCGCGGCTCGCTTGCAAAGGGTATACTCGATACCCTGGCCGAACTATACCCGGACCTCAACCGCTCTGTAAGGGCAACACTTTTAGAAAAGAACCCCTATCTGAGGGAGCCCCCCTCGGGCAGGGTCAGGTGGCTCGAAGACCTGGAAGAGCTCGAAGGCCCGGTTACCGGGTGCATACTGTCGAACGAACTCTTGGACGCGCTGCCTTTCCACAGGGTCACACAGGGCAATATCTTGAGGGAGCTTTATGTGGGCCTCGACAATGGCGGTCGCCTTGTTGACGTGGAAGGGGAGCCTTCCACGGACGAGCTCCCCGGGTACTTCGACGCGCTTAAGATAAGGCTCACCACGGGGCAGAAGGCCGAAGTGGGCCTCAGGGCAAGGCACTGGCTCCAGAGGGCGGGAAGGCTCATGGACAGGGGGTTTGTGATGACCATTGATTACGGGATGCCCGCCCGAGAGCTTTACTCGCCAGGAAGAGGGGGTACGCTCATGTGCCACTACCGCCATACCATGAACGACGACCCTTACAGGGCCCCGGGCTCTCAGGACATAACCGCTCACGTGGACTTCACAACCCTTAATACCGCGGGAGAGGACGTGGGACTCGAGACAACGGGTTTTACCCTTCAGAGCTATTTCCTCCTGGGCCTCGGTATAGTCGAAGAGCTCAGGCAGGTGGGGGAAAAGGCCCTTAACGATTACGAAGCTATAAAACACAACCAGGGGATTAAAGAGCTTATAATACCCGGCGGCGTGGGGGACACCTTCAAGGTCCTCGTCCAGCATAAGGGTCTGAAGGATCCCTCTCTCAGCGGTTTTGCTTTCAAGAACATGAAAGAGTACCTTTAGATGCCGGGAAGCCGCCTGGTTTTGAATATACAAAGACATACAAATTAGGGTAAAGAGGGGTTAAGTTGTGAAGAAGGAACATTTTTCAGAAGCCGAATGGACCGTTGAAGAGTGGAAGGACGCCTGGACCATAAAGGTCGGCAGAGCTTATGCTTGCAGCGAGTGCGGGGCCATGGTAATGGTAACGAAAGGCGGCATCGGGATGCTCGAGCCAATATGCTGCGGCCATGAGATGAGGCCGGTTGAAAAGCCCGACGAAATCAGGTAGTTTTAAGTATAATATGAAATCCAACGCAACACCGGGGGCAGGGGTGACAGTGGTAAGGGGGGCGGTCTTCAGCTGCCCCGTATGCGGTGCTGAGATATCGGTAGTAAGGACTGGAGGGGGCACAATGTCTCCGCGCTGCTGCAACACGCAAATGGTTCTCATAAAAAGGGTCAACCCGATTTATGTCTGTCCCACGTGCGGGAGTGAGATAATGCTGGTCCGGGGCAATAAGGAGAGGTTGGAGCCTGTCTGCTGCAACAGGCCGATGAAGATGCCCGTCGCTGGCAGCCTATAAGAAGAAAGGGGGTAACGATGGCGGAAAAGAGTGAAGAGAAGAAGAAGGAAGAGGAGGGGGGAGAAGAAAAAAAGCACAGGTGCTCGATCTGCGGTAGGCCTTCGGATACTGTTATATGTCATGCCTGCGAGGACAAGATAAGGGGCGAGGCGCTCGAGAAAAGGCATGATATAGACAAGGCCGGCAGGACGAAATAAGTAAAACCACGGGGTCGAGGGTTCATGAAACCTACAAAATATGTCTCGGAGGTAACGTGGAGAAAAAAGGCACCGAAAAAATAATCGAGGAACTTGGAATCGCTTTCGAAACGGAGGTGCAAGGTCACGCCTTCTATAACACCGCCGCCAATATGATAAGCGACGAGAAGGGCAAGAACCTGTTCAACCATCTTGCCAGTGAAGAGCTTGAACATATAAGGGTCGTCGCCGGCTTTGCGGACGCAATCAGGAAGGGTAAACGTGGGATAAGCTACAGCGAGGCGATGAAGATAGGCGCACCGGGCAAAAAGGGCCTTCCCATATATCCAAAGGAAAACAAGATGCTTCAGAGGCTCAAAGACAACGAGACCGACCTCAATGCCGTCACTATAGCCGAGGAAGCCGAGGAGAAGGCCGTGGATTTCTATATGAACATGCTCAGGGAAGCCGATGAACCAGAAGAGAAGGTTCTCCTTACGAAGCTTCTCGAGATGGAGAAGGGGCATCTGAAGATGTTGAGGTGGGAAAAAGAGTCGCTTGTAACGACAGGTTTCTGGTGCGGTGAAATGGAGTACAGCGTTGAGAAGGAAGTGGAGTGAACGTGGTATGTGAATGCACGTTCCGTTAACGTAACACGTATATATCATTTAATTAAACATCCCTTTCATGGTCTTTCCCGATGTATGACGTAATTGTCGTAGGGCAGGGGCCCGCGGGCTCCACTGCGTCATATCATCTCGCACAAAAGGGGCTCAAGGTCCTGGGCCTCGATAAGGCGACCTTCCCGAGGTGCAAGCCCTGCGGCGGCTGCATATCAAAAAAGGCCGAGCGCATACTCGACTTTGA
>JAUVFY010000087.1 GCA_030594025.1 Deltaproteobacteria bacterium
AGTCAGAGGCCGGGGAATCCTTCGTAAAACCCGAAGAGTTTTACTTAAGGGCGGACATGCTCAATAAAACCCTTGAAAGCTTTCCAATTGTGCAAATGGAACCCCTCAGGGGTGAGGGCATGGAAGTACCCACCTCCTCGAACCTCGCACTCAGGCAGGACATAGCCCTTAAAAAGGACCTCTCGCCCCTGGCCGGTAGGGTCAACGAATGGTTAGAGAGCGGCCTTCGCGTCTATGTAACGGCCCATAACAGGGGGCAGGCCGAGAGGACAAAGGAGCTCCTCGAGGGCTACGGCTTTTCTCCAACGATTATTCAGGGTGTTTCCATACTGGAAGAAGCTAAAAAAACCCGCGGTGCTCTTGATATAGCCCAGGGTGTATTGTCCGGAGGCTTCGTGCTCCCTTCCCGGTCTCTCGTAATAGTTACGGAAGAAGAGGTCTTCGGCGAGAGGGTTAAAAGGAGGCCCCCGCCCTCTAAGAAACTCGATACCTTCCTCGCCGAGCTAAAGGACCTTAAGGAGGGCGACTGCATAGTACATGCACAGCACGGCATAGGGCTTTACCGGGGGTTGAAGAGGCTCAGGTTCGACGCGGTTGATAACGATTTTTTACTTGTCGAGTACAGGGACGGCGATAAGCTCTACCTGCCCGTTCAGAGGATGGACCTCGTAACAAAGTACCACGCCTTCGAGGGCCAGGCCCCAACTATAGACAAGCTCGGGGGCACGGGCTGGGAGAGGGCAAAAACCAGGGTAAAGAGGGCGGTAGAGAAGATAGCCGGGGAGCTCATAAAACTCTATGCCCAGAGGAAACTCGCAGAGGGTTTTGCATTTTCAAGGCCCGGGAGGCTCTTTACCGAGTTCGAGGAGAGCTTCGAGTTCGAAGAGACCCCGGACCAGTCGCGTGCCATAGACGAGGTCATGGGTGACATGGAAGATGGGAAACCCATGGACAGGCTCATCTGCGGGGACGTGGGCTACGGAAAGACCGAGGTGGCCATGAGGGCCGCCTTCAGGGCCGTTCTGGATTCCAAGCAGGTGGCGATGCTCGTACCCACGACCGTGCTTACCCAGCAGCACGAGATAACCTTCAAGGAGCGCTTTGCCCCCTTTCCCGTGACTGTCGAGGCCCTGAGCCGCTTTAAATCCAGGAAGGAGCAGAAAGAGACGGTCGAAAAGCTCAAAGATGGCAAGGTCGACATACTCATAGGAACCCACAGGCTCCTGCAGAGGGACGTCCGGTTCAAGGACCTGGGTCTTCTCATAATAGACGAGGAGCACCGTTTCGGCGTGCGGCACAAGGAGAGGCTCAAGGAGCTTAAAAAGGAGGTGGATGTACTGACCCTTACGGCCACGCCCATACCGAGGACACTACAGATGTCGCTAACGGGCATAAGGGACCTGAGCATCATAAACACCCCTCCCGAGGACAGGCTTGCTATAGCGACGAGGGTCGTGAGGTTCGACGAGCAGGTCATGACCGAGGCCCTGAAAAGGGAGCTTAAAAGGGGCGGGCAGGCGTTTTTCGTGCACAACAGGGTACAGAGCATAGGCCCGATGCACGAGTATCTGGCAAGGCTCGTACCGGAAGCCAGGATAGCGGTGGCCCACGGCCAGATGAGGGAGAGCGAGCTCGAGAAGGTCATGCTCGATTTCGTAAAGGGTCTCTATGATATACTCCTTACCACGACCATAATAGAGTCCGGCCTCGATATCCCCTCTGCCAACACCATAATAATTAACAGGTCCGACCGCTTCGGCCTCGCCGACCTCTACCAGTTGAGGGGCAGGGTCGGCCGCTCAAGCCACAGGGCCTACGCGTACCTCGTCTGCCCGGACGAGGTGAGCATCACGAACGAGGCGAGAAAGAGGATGGAGGTGATAAGGGAATTGACGGAGCTCGGGAGCGGCTTCAGGGTCGCCGCATACGACCTCGAGATAAGGGGCGCCGGGGAGCTTCTGGGCTCGGCCCAGTCGGGACACATAGCTCTCGTGGGCTTCGACATGTACACCCAGCTACTCGAAGAGGCCGTAAGGGAGATGAAGGGGGAGCCAAGGACCGAAGAGCCGGCCCCCGAGATAAACCTCAAGGTATCCCAGTACATATCCGAGGACTACGTGCCGGACACCAGGCAGAGGCTGAATTTCTATAAGAGGCTCGCTTCCGTGGGGACCGACGAAGAGCTCGAGAGGATGGAAGAGGAGATGGCCGACCGCTACGGGGACTTGCCGGCCCTCGTTCGTAACCTCTTCGAGGTAGTGAGGCTCAAGATTCTACTCAAGGGGTTGAAGGCAAGGGAGCTTAAGCAGAAGGGCACGCGCCTTTACCTTGCCTTTGACGGTGACGAGACGGGCAAATTAGCCGCGCATATTCTCTCGATGATAGAAAAGGCACCCCGGAGGTTCAGGCTCACGCCGGACTCCAGGTTCGTCTATTCCATGGAGCCGGGAACCTCACCCCTGGCCGAGGCCCGATACCTGTTGCAAGAGGTCGTCAAGGGATGTTAGAATCACCCATTAACGTTTAACTTACGGGAACTTCAACGGGCGGGTAATGAGTAAAAATATCGTAAAGATATTTCCGGCCTTCTTTGCGGCCCTCGTTTTAATGGCGAACCTTCCGGGTTGCGAAAAGTTCATGTCAAAGGAAGACAGGGTCCTTGTAAGGGTCGGCAAACGTGCCATAACCCTCGGTGAGTTCAACGAGGCCCTGGGGCGCCTTCTGCCCGAAGGTACGGAAGACATAAAACAGGAGGAGCTCAAGGAGCTCAAGCGGAACCTCCTTAACCAGCTCATAGAGGAGGAGCTGGTTATCGAACAGGCCCGTATTAACGGCATAGAGGTTACCGGGGAGGAGCTGGCCATGGAGGTCGAGGAGATAAGGCTCGAGTACGGCAAGGGGGGGTTCGAGGAGCTTATACTTTTAAAGTACGGCACTATGGAAGATTGGAAAGAAGAGATGAAAAGAAAACTCCTCGTAAGAAAGGTAATCGATACGGTCATAAAGGCCCGGGGTGAAGTTACCGACGAGGAGGCGAAGTCCTACTACGAAAACAACATAAAGGACTATGTCGCACCCGAACAGGTCCGTGCGAGGATGATAGTCGTGGGCACGGAAAAAGAGGCCCTGGAAGTAAGAAAGAGGCTCAAGAAGGAGGATTTTAAAAAGCTTGTAAAAGAGGTCTCCATAGGCCCGGAGGCGAAGTATGGCGGGGACCTGGGCTTTTTCGGCAAAGGTGACATGCCCCTTGAGTTCGAGGAGGTGGTATTCGAACTCCCGGTGGGTAGTATTAGCAAGGTCGTAAAGACCCCTTACGGCTACCACGTATTCAAGGTGGAATATAAAAACGAGGGTGGGAAGCTTGAGTTCAAGGACGTAAAGGAAAAGATAGTCGAAAAATTGCGCATGGTCGGGGTGGACAAGGAGTTCCACAGATGGATAGCTTCTTTGAAAAAGGAAATAAAAATGGAGGTCGAGGAGGACATCCTATGAAAGATAAGGCAACGGGAAGTTCACCGGGTTTTCGTTCTAAGGGTTCCAGGCCCGAAGGCTCCAGGGGAAGTATTTACCGGGGGCCGTTTCCATCCCCATTGGTTTCGCGAGGGTATCTGGCGCCTTGCATTGCGGCGCTCCTTTTTCTTTTCACCTCCCAGGGTGCCTCGAGCGAGGTGGTGGACCGGATAGTGGCCGTTGTAAACGACTCGATAATCACGCTTTCAGAGTTGAACGCCTCAACGGCGGTAGCTATAAAGGGGCTCAAGGGTGAGGCCCGTGAGGGGGAGAATATCGTGGAGACCAAGTGCATGGTTCTGGATGCGCTCATAGAGAAGAAACTCATGAAGCAGGCCGCCGACGTTGCAGGCATAGAGGTTAGCGAACAGGAGGTAGATAACGCGATCGAAGACATAAAGATACAGAACAACATAACCGAGGAAGAGCTCCTTAACGAGCTTGAAAGAAACGGGCTCACTTACAAGGAGTACAGGGAGCAGTTGAGGGAAGATATAAGGCAGGTGAAGTTCGTCTCCAGGGAGTTCCACGCGAAAATCGCCATCGAGCACGAGGAGATGGAAGACTACTACAAGCGCAACATAGAGAGTTTCCGCGGCCAGGACTCTTTCCGGCTCAGGCTCCTGTTCCTCGCCAGGACGGACGAGAAGACAATGAGGGCGCGCCTGGATGCCGTAATGGACGAGCTCGAAGAGGGCGTGGACTTCAAACAGGTGGCCAGCGAGTTTTCCGACGGGCCGGCACCCACAGAGGGCGGGGACCTCGGTTATGTCATGGCCGGGGAACTCGATAGCGCCGTGGCAGGGGCCGCGAGGCAGTTAAAGCCCGGGGAGGTGAGCGGGCCCATATTCACAAGGACGGGTATAAACGTAATACAGCTCATAGACAAACGCGAAGGCGAGGTAAAACCCTTCGAAGAAGTCGCCGACCAGATCCGGGACTTGATATTCAAAGAGAAGATGGAGGCAAGGTACGGCCTCTGGCTCGAGGACACGAAAAAGATAGCACACATAGAGGTTCGCCTTTGAAATGGTTAGAGTTCCGGAGTGTACGTGTTAGTAATTCGCAGGGCAAGCTATGAAGCCCAGGGTAGCCATAACCATGGGGGACCCCACGGGGGTTGGCCCGGAGATAATCTTGAAGGCCCTCGCCTCACGGAGGGTAAGGAGGGCCGCAAGGCCCGTTGTCCTCGGTGACGGAAATCTTCTCGGCCATATCGCGGGCAAACTAAAACTTCGCCTGCCGCCTTCGCAAGAGATTATAAGCCTAACGGAGCTGGACCCTAAGAGATTAAAGCCCGGCAGGCCCACCAAGGCCTCTTCCCGGGCGATGATAACCTATATCGAAGAGGCCGTCAGCATGGCCTTATTGGGCGAGGCCGATTGTGTGGTTACCGCTCCAATAAGCAAGGGGGCCGCAAGCAAGGCGGGCTTCAGATTCCCCGGACACACCGAGTTCCTCGCACACCTTACGGGCGCAAGGGAATATGCGATGATGCTCGGGGGGGATAAGCTAAAAGTCATCCCTGTAACGATACACCAACCGCTCGCAAAAGTGCCGGGGCTCTTGACCGTAAAGAAGGTCCTTCAAACCATAAGGACGGCCGACCGGGCATTTAAAAAATATTTTTCCCTGAAAAGCCCCCGCATCGCGGTAACCGGGCTCAATCCCCACGCAGGCGAAGGGGGGCTCTTCGGCAGGGAAGAAAAAAAAATTATAGCGCCCGCCGTTAAAAGGGCAAGGGCCCTCGGTATAAACGCCACGGGACCGCTTCCAGCGGATACGGTATTTTACATGGCCGCCCGAAAGGCACTTTTTGACTGCGTTGTTTGCATGTACCACGACCAGGGCCTCGGGCCCATGAAATTAGTTCACTTCGAAGACGGCGTGAACGTAACCCTCGGGCTCCCCATAATAAGGACATCCGTTGACCACGGTACTGCTTACGATATCGCCTGGAAGGGCAAGGCCAGCGCTGAAAGCCTCGTAGCAGCAATCCTTACCGCGGCGGCGATGGCCCGAAAGAGTGGATAATTTAGAAGATGGATAAGATCGTTATAAAAGGGGCAAGGGAACACAACCTGAAGGGCTTTGACCTCGAGCTCCCCCGAGACAGGCTCGTAGTGATTACCGGGGTTTCGGGCTCGGGGAAGTCCTCTCTCGCCTTCGATACCATCTATGCAGAGGGTCAGAGGCGGTACGTGGAGAGCCTTTCTGCGTATGCGAGGCAGTTTCTCGAGCAGATGGACAAGCCCGACGTGGAAAGTATCGAGGGGCTCTCGCCGGCTATCGCCATAGAGCAGAAAACCACGAGCAAAAACCCGCGCTCCACCGTGGGCACCGTGACCGAGGTCTACGACTACCTGAGGCTCCTTTTCGCGAGGGTCGGTGTTCCCCACTGTTACAGCTGCGGAAAACCGATTACCTTCCAGAGTATCCAGCAGATGGTCGACAGGGTAATGGAGCTCAAAGAGGGTACCAGGATACTCGTTCTCTCGCCCATCGTCAGGGGTAGAAAGGGCGAGTACAGGAAGGAACTTGACGGGCTCTTGAGGAGCGGCTATACGAG
>JAUVFY010000134.1 GCA_030594025.1 Deltaproteobacteria bacterium
ACGCCGAAGAGGACAAGAAGAGAAAGGAGTTCATTGAGGAAAGAAACCGCCTCGACTCGCTTATCTACTCTACGGAAAAGACCCTGAACGAGAACAGAGACAAGCTCACGGAGGCGGATGCAAAGGCTGTTGAGGAGGCCCTTAAAGAGGCCAGAAAGGCCCTCGAGAAGGATAATATAGAAGAGATAAGGAGCGCCGAGCAGAGGATAACCGCCGAGTCCCACAAGCTGGCCGAGCTCCTCTACAAGCAGGCAGCCGGTGGGGCCGAGGCCGGAGCAGAGGGGGCCGCGGGGGCAGAGGGGGCAGAGGGGGCAGAGGGGGCAAAAGAGGAAGGCAAGGCCGAAGGCGAGGTCGTAGAGGCAGAGGTAGTGGACGAGAAGCCCGGCGAGCCCGGCGAGGAAAAAGAAGATAAACCGTGATGGTTCTATGGTTACGAACAAGGACTATTATGCGATACTCGGTGTGGGAAGGAATGCCAGCATCGAAGACGTAAAGAAGGCCTACCGCAGGCTCGCCAGGAAATACCACCCCGACCTCCATCCCGGCGATAAGGAGATGGAGGCCAAGTTCAAGGACATAAACGAGGCTTACAGCGTTCTCGTCGACACCGAGAAGCGCAAGCAATACGACTTGGGCGAAAGGGTCGTCTTCGAGGGCGCTCCCTTCACCGGCGGCCCCTTCGGAGGGTTCAGGAGCGTTGACTTCAGGGACTTCGGGGCCGACCTCGGAGGTGTTGAGGAGATCTTCGGCGAGATCTTCGGACGAAGGGGGGCAAGGGGGGCAAGGGGGGCAAGGCCCGGCAGGGCCTGGCCGAACGTACCCACCAGGGGAGAAGATACACTTTACAGCCTTGATATCGACTTCATGCATGCAGTAAAAGGAACGGACGTAAGGATAAGTGTAAGGAAGGGCGCGGGAACGGAAAAGCTGACGGTAAAGATACCCCCGGGTGTTAAGGACGGCTCAAGGGTAAGGGTCGCAGGCAGGGGCCACCCGGGTGCCTACGGAGGACCGCCGGGGGACCTTTACATCCTAACACGGGTAAAGCCCCACCCCTATTTCAGGAGGGTGGATAACGATATATATCTGGATGTCCCGGTTACCGTTAACGAGGCCCTTTTCGGCGCGAAAATTAAGGTGCCCACGCTCGAGGGCTTCTCAACCGTTAAGATCCCGCCGGGCACACAGGGCGGCCAGAAGCTAAGGCTAAAAGGCAAGGGCGCGCCCAATGCCGCGGGCAGGCAGAGGGGGGATCAGTACATGGTCGTAAACATAGCCGTACCCAAAGGGGTAGATAAAAAATCTAAAGAACTCCTTGAGGAAGTAGCCAGAATAAATCCCTATGAACCGAGGCGCGGTTTGTGGTAAAATAGGTTCGTGTTCGGTTGGGAAGGGAGAAAGGTTTTTTCCATTACCGGTCGCCCGGAACCTAAAGGTATGAGGAGCTTACGATGACCGAACTTGAAGGCTTTAAGGAGAAACTCACCCCCAGTGCCCAGAGTGTGTTAGAGGGGGCCATCGAGGAGAGCAAAAACCGCCAGCACTACTACCTCGGGGTGGAACACCTTTTCCTTGCCTTTGCCAGGGTTGAGGAGGACTTCTTCAGGGAAGTCATGAACGAACTCAACCTTGACCCTTACCATGTGCTTAACTTCTTAAGCGAGCACCTGAACGTTTCCCGCCAGTACATAGGTGTGGGCCTTAAGGTTCCCTCTGCCACAAAGAACATCTTCCGTCTTGCACGCGAGGAGGCCCAGAGGTGGGGCCGCGACGAGATAGACTCGACAGACCTCCTTCTCGCCATATTCCAGGAAAACCAGAGCCTCCCTGCAAAGATATTCCGTAGCTTCGGTCTGGACCCCGATTACGTCATGCGCACTATTACCGTCAAGGTCAGGAGCAAGGAGGAGATGAAAGAGGAGATAAAGAAAAAATACGAGCTCCCTCCAAACCTCAAGCACTTTGCTGTGAACCTGAACAAGCTTGCCCGCTACGACAAACTCCCCACCATTATCGGCAGGGAGCCCGAGATAGAGCAGGTAATCGAGATACTGTGCCACGTGGAACGCTCTAATTCCGTTATGATAGTGGGCGAGCCCGGGGTGGGTAAGACCGCCGTTGTAGAGGGTCTGGCAAGGATGATCGAGCTCGAGCCCGATAAGGTCCCCAAGAGGTTAAAGGGAAAGCAGATAGTTAACCTCCAGATGAATTCCGTCGTTGCGGGCACGATCTTCAGGGGGATGTTCGAGGACAGGATAGAGAAGATTATAAAGGAGATAAAGGAGAGGAAGAACATCATATTCTTTGTCGACGAGGCCCACACTCTCATAGGGGCCGGGAGCGCCATGGGAGTTCCGTCTGACGCGGCGAATATCTTCAAGTCCACCCTTTCAAGGGGCGAGGTCCAGATAATCGGGGCCACCACCTTCGCAGAGTACAAGGAGTTCATAGCCGAGGACGAGGCCCTGGCAAGAAGGTTCCGCCTCGTTAACGTCCAGGAGCCTTCCTTTGACGAGACAAGGAAGATACTTTACGGTATAAGGCATAGGCTTGAGCAGAACTATTCGGTTAAGATAACCGACGAGGCCGTTGATACGGCCCTCGATATGAGCCAGAGGTACATGAGGAGCCTTAAGCTCCCGGACAAGGCCATCGGGTGGCTCGACACCTCGTGCGTGAAGGTGGAGATAAACAGGCCCGACGAGCCGGTTACCACCGAGGACGTCGTTGAGGTCATATCCCAGGAGACCAAGATCCCAAAGGATATGATATTCAGGGACACGACCGCCAGGTTCAAGGAGATGGAACAGGCGCTTTCAAGGCGCGTGGTGGGCCAGACTGAGGCCCTGGAGGCCTTATCGAAGAGGCTCAGGCTCAACAAGGGTCCCCTCAAGGAAAATTTTTCAAGACCCGACGGGGTGCTCCTTTTCCTCGGGCCCACCGGGGTGGGCAAGACCGAGCTCGCAAAGGCCCTTGCAGAATTCCTCTTCGGCGACGAAAAGAAGATGATACGCATCGACATGAGCGAGTACAAGGACTCGGCCATATCCGTGGACAAACTGATCGGCATGCCCAGGGGTATCGTGGGCTCGGAAAGGGGCGGGATACTTACCAACCAGGTGAGGGAAAACCCCTACTCGGTGGTCCTGCTTGACGAGGTGGAAAAGGCACATTCCTTTGTCATGAACCTGTTTTTACAGGTCTTCGACGAAGGGTGGCTCACCGACGGAAGGGGAAAACGGGTGTATTTCAGCGACACCGTGATAATCATGACGAGCAACCTTGGAAGCGACGAGTTCACGAAGTTCTTGAAGCCCATGGGTTTCCTGCCCGGCGGGCAGAAAGTAGACTTCCTCAAAAAGAGTATAATGAAGGAGGTGGAGAGGACCTTCTCGCCCGAGTTCCTTAACCGTATAGACGATATAATCGTATTCTCGCCTCTTACCAGGGAAGAGGTCAAGTCCATCACACGTATGTACCTGGACAGGATTAAAGAGCATATGGCCGGGTACGAGAAAAGCCTCGATATAACGGAAGAGGCTTTAGAGAAGTTGGTCGAAGAGGGCTACAGCCAGAAGTACGGTGCGAGGTTCTTAAAGAGGGTGATAGACGACAGGATTAAGACCCCCGTTACCCTTAAATGGAAAGAGGGTGTAGTCTTCAAGGTCGGGCTGAAAGATGACAAGATATGGGTAGAGCCTGCACAGGCCCCCTTGCCGGCGCTTTTGTGAGTTGAAGGCCGAAGAATGCCCTTTTTCAGGGATTGAGATTTGATAAAGAAGATACTACTGCCCCAGGACGGTTCCCCGAACGCGAAATCCGCTCTCGAGTGCAGCCTCTGGCTCGCCGGGAAATTCGAAGCCAGCCTTGTGGGGCTCCATGTTGTGAACATAGTAGCCCTTGAAGGCCCCTTCCTGCACGATGTTTCCGGCTCGCTTGGGTTCGAGCCCTTTTTGAATTTTTCCACGAAGATGAAAGAGGCCCTTGAGGCCAACGGCAAGACCGTACTGAATGCATTTGCCGAAGAGTGCCGTAAGGCCGGTTTCAGCCCGGAAACGCACCTTTCGTTCGGGGTAGTTGTGAACGAGATATGCGAAAAGGCTCTTCTGGCGGACCTTGTGGTAATAGGCCGAAGAGGTATAAATGCCCGCTTCGAATACGGCCTCCTGGGCTCCGCAACCGAGGGGGTGATAAGAAAGTCCCCCAGGCCCGTTCTTATAGTGCCCGAGAAGTTCGAGATCCCTGCAAATCCCCTTCTG
>JAUVFY010000255.1 GCA_030594025.1 Deltaproteobacteria bacterium
AAAGATGAAAGGGGAAAACGCATTGACGGGATACTCGAAAAGGTGCAAATGGCACGGTTCAAAAACAGTTCCCCGGGTGAGCTTTCCGGAGGACAACAGCAAAGGGTCGCCCTCGCCCGCGCGCTCGTCATGGAGCCGAAGATACTTTTAATGGACGAGCCGTTGTCGAACCTTGACCTCGACCTAAATCTAATGCTTAGAAGAGAGGTCCTGAGACTGCAGCAGGAGCTCGGCATAACCATGCTCTACGTGACCCATGACAGGGACGAGGCCTTTTCCCTGGCAACGAGAATCGTGGTCATGGAGCACGGTGTGATTGAAAAGATAGGTAGCCCGGAGGAGATTTCCAGGTTTCTGTCTGAACTGCTGAAATGACATCATATAAAAAAGGGGATATAATATAATAAGGGGTGGACAAAGGCTCTGGAATTCGGGTTTGCCCTATGGAAGATATGGAGATAAGCGGATGGGCAAGGAAAAAGAGGAGGCAGAGGGGGTAAGATATGTTAAGGAAACTCTTATATATAAGCGTGGTTCTTGCGGCACTGGCCCTGTTGGTCCCCAATGCGGTCTTTGCATCGCACGGGCATGAGTTCCCGGAAGACTGGCAGAACCCGTGCGAAGTAATACACTGCGAGCCGGAAAGTACCGGCGGAAGTGCCGAAGAGAGCTCTGACGAGAGCGCCACTGACGAAAGCGCCGAAGAGGGCACAACCGACGAGAGCGCCGAAGAGCAAAAAGAAGAGAGTATTGACAACAGGTGAGCGGCAGGCCATGAGAAAAGAGGAAAAACGGCCATCCGGTTTTAATTATTCCGGGTAGAGCCTTTCACCCACCGGCACAATCAACCCCTCCCTTTCCCCTTCAACCACCCCCCTTCCCTCGCGCTGAATTGAGTGTTCTTGCCGACTATTATGTGGTCGTGGACGATTATGTCCAGGGCCGAGGCCGCGCTCTCGAGCTCGCGCGTCAGTTTCCTGTCCACCTCCGAGGGCGTTGGGTCCCCGCTCGGGTGGTTGTGGACGAAGATTATCGAACGGGCGTTGTGCTTGAATGCGTTCTCGATGGCCTTCCTCGGGTAGACGAAGGTCCTGTCGAGGAACCCCTCGTGGAGCGTTTCCACCCCGAGTATCTCGTTTTTGGAGTTTAGGTAGAGGGCCATGAACTTCTCGACCCTTTCGCCGGATAGCGTAAGGTTCAGGTAATCGGCCACGTCCTTAGGGGAGCGGATTACGTCCTTTTTCATCATCCTCTCCTTTAGATACTCCCCTGAGGCTTCCTTTATGAGCCTTAAAAGAACGGCCGTGTGCGAGCCCACGCCCCTTACCTTTGAGAGCTCCTCATGGGAGGCGTCGAAAAGCCCCCGGAGCCCGCCGAACTTCTCAATCAACCGCTTTGCCAGGGGCTTTACGTCTCTTCTGGGGATGGCGTAGGTAAGAAGGAGCTCCACTGCCTCGTAGTCGTGGAAGCCGTCGAGGCCGGATTTTTTGAACCTCTCCC
This sequence comes from Deltaproteobacteria bacterium, assembly GCA_030594025.1. Lineage (GTDB taxonomy): Bacteria > Desulfobacterota > GWC2-55-46 > GWC2-55-46 > JAUVFY01 > JAUVFY01. Next base: position 1,501 of record JAUVFY010000255.1, read on the forward strand.
TGAGCCTCCCGCGGGGCCCGGCGTTCGGGTTTTTCACCTTGTTGCCGTCCATGGATGTTTAACGCTACCCTTCTTTCTTATCCATCTTTTCCATTAAACTCATGAAGGGTTTTACGAGGTCTATGGGCAACGGGAAAATCGTGGTGGAGTTCTTCTCCGCCGCCACCTCGGTAAGCGTCTGTAAGTACCTCAACTGTAGCGAGACCGGGTTCTGGCTCAGAAGATTCGCAGCCTCGAGTATCTTAGTGGCGGCGACGAATTCTCCCTCGGCGTGAATAATCTTGGCCCTCTTCTCCCTCTCGGCCTCGGCCTGCTTTGCCATGAACCTCTTCATCTCCTCTGGAAGGTCAATGGCCTTTACCTCCACCATGACCACCTTTATG
>JAUVFY010000269.1 GCA_030594025.1 Deltaproteobacteria bacterium
GATTCCCTGGGTATCGACACGTTTGCCGTGGCCGGTGTTTCAGGGGGAGGCCCTTATGCGCTTGCCTGTGCATGGAAGTTCCCCGAGCGTCTGACCGCGGCCGGGGTGATAAGCGGCATGGGTCCCATGGATCCAATCGATGCGCCTCAGGCGACCGAGGGTATGAGCCGCACTAACCGTTTTGTTTTTTTTCTTGCCCGCCGCGCGCCCAAGTTGATCCGATGGAATATGGAGTTGGTGGCGTTTCTGGCGCACAGGGGCCAATCCCTGAAGCTCTTCGTATATAAGCTTCCGGACGTGGATAAAGAGATAGCCGCCCGCCCCGAGATAAACGAGTTCTTTAGAATCGACTTCCCCGAAGCCTTCCGTCAGGGCGGGTGCGGCTCGGCGCACGACCTTATCCTTTACGCCCTTCCCTGGCCTTTCCCCCTTGAGAGTATAAGCATTAAGGTTCACCTCTGGCACGGGGAGGCCGACCTTAGCGTGCCCCCTTCGATGGGCCGCTACATGGCGAACGCGCTACCTAACTGCCACGCAACCTTCATCCCCGGCGCAGGACACCTCTGGATACTCGAACACATGGGCACGGTGCTGGAAACACTTGTACCCGGGTAGTCCCTGAGAACCGTAGTGTTGACGTCCGTACAATAAGGGGTAAACTTATAAGGAGTTACAGGGGGCATAAAAGGGGCTCATAGGTCTCATCGTTGTGCCTTTTGAAATTAAAAAGGGAGGTAAGTGTTATGAGAAAGATGACGGACGCCAACCTGAGGGCCGCGTTTGCGGGAGAGAGCCAGGCCCACATGAAGTATCTCATCTTTGCCGAGGAGGCCGAGAAGACGGGAAGAAAAAATACCGCCCGGCTCTTCAGGGCCATCGCCTATGCCGAGCAGGTCCATGCCACGAACCACTTTAAAGCCCTGGGCGAGGTGGGAAGCGAATTAGAGAACCTCGATATTGCCATCGGCGGGGAGACCTTTGAGGTGGAGGAGATGTACCCCGCGTATTATGAGGTCGCCAGGCTCCAGGACGAGAAGGACGCCATAAAAAGTATAAAGTGGGCCATCGAGGCCGAGAAGATACACGCAGGACTCTACCAGAAGGCACGGCAGGCCGAGGAGGCCGGCGAGGATGTCGCAATTGAGCCCATTCACATATGCAGTGTGTGCGGTTATACGGTAGAGGGTGAGCCGCCCGAGAGGTGCCCGCTATGCGGTGTTTTAAAGGGCGAGTTCAAGGCATTTGAATAGAGGATTGCTTGAAAGGCATGCTCCAGGAAAAGTTGACTGAGGGAACGCTAAAAAAATATCGTTTGCAGGATGGAAGCGGTTTTTCTGTACTATTGTATGTAATCTTTATTCCAGGAAAGGCCCTTTAAGCTCATTACCCCGGGTACCAACTCGGGGGTAACCATCCACTCAACTGAGAAGTTCCCGTCGCCGGGGTTCTCAAGGCAAACGACTGAGCCCTGTTTGAAGTTAACGGCGTTCTTTTCCGCATCCCCTTTTAAAAGTAGCGAGGCGAGTCTACTCATGTGCGGGAGGTGCCCCACGAGCATCGTATCCTCCTTCGCCTTTAATATGC
>JAUVFY010000153.1 GCA_030594025.1 Deltaproteobacteria bacterium
CCATTAAATTCTTTATCCCCAGCATCCCTGGTATGCACGGGCCGTTTATGTCCGCGTCAAGAATGCCGACTTTATGGTCCTTCCTTGCAAGAGAAATGGCAAGGTTAACGGTAACTGTGCTTTTCCCAACGCCGCCTTTTCCGCTCATTACGGCGACTTTGTGTCTTATGGCATCCATCCTGTTTTTTACCCTGGCGAGCTGTTCAGAGACCTGCTCGACTACCTGGCTCTTATCAGTGCCCTTTTTTAATATCCTCTCGACAGAGGTTTTTTTCTTCTCAGCCATCTTCCTTTTTCCTCCCCGTACTGCTTAAAAGCTTTCGTGAAATGTAAAAACCATAAAATCTATAACTTATATGTGGCGGCAAGGGGTTAAGATTTTTTATCACACAGATTTCGTTATATCAATAAAATTCATAATATTCCTTATATACGAAAAAGAGAAAATATTGAAAAATCCTTGACATTTCAGCCGGAATCAGGTTAATTTTTTAGGTCTGATACTGGAAAAACCATCGGGGCCAAAGGGGACGCCAGCGAGACAAGGACGGGTCCTGAAAGGACTATAAAATAAATGGAGGGGGCAAAAGAGGTGAAATGCTCCGAGTTCGGCTCCGAGATTATAAAGAACATGTAAATTAACTAACGTGACGCGTGTACGTTATACGTGATGCGTAAAAAACCTTTTATACGTATAACGCATCACGTAAACGCAAAACCGTTTTTACTGGAGGTTCCGTCATGCAACTTACAGGTCTTCTATGGGGGCAAAAGCTCCTGAAAAGGGTTGAGTTCACTACGGCCGAGGTGCTGGGCCCGGAGGCGAGTGTCGACGAGATCAAGGACCTCATAAAAAGGCACGGCCTGATCTTCATAAAGCCCATCTTCACCGGCGGCGTGGGCAAAAAAGGCAAGGCAGGGCTCCTGGGAAGGGCAAAGGACATATCCACGGCCCTTAAGGAAAAGGAAAGGCTTTACTTCGTCGAACACAGCTACGGCAACGTCTGCGCCAAGGCCGACGGCGTTACTTTCGAGGGCGGTGTGCCCGCGGACCACGAGGTGTACTTCTCCATCTCCGATTCCACCGTCTACCGCGCCCCCACGATGACCATAACGCACCACGGCGGAGTGGACATAGAGGAGCTTCCGGCCGACAAGATAAAGCAGGTGCCCTTCGACCCCTTGACCGGGCTTAAGAGCTTCCATGTATCCAACGCCCTCGAGGACCTGGGCGCTCCCAAGGCGATAATAAGCCCCCTTGTACAGAACCTCCCGAAGCTGTGGACGCTCTACGACAATTACGGGATGAACCTGCTTGAGCTGAATCCCATAAGGATGTCTCCTGATCCGAGGGGCAGGTGCATGCCGGTGGCCTGCGACTTCAAGTGTTCTTTTGACATAGACAATCCGGCCTGGAAAAGGCTCGATATCCCCCCGCATCTTTTTGCCTCGGACTATTCTGAGTTCGAGCAGGAGATAAACCAGCTCCGGACCTACCAGGGTCAAAGCGACGTCTTTGTTATAAACCCCCGTGGCACGATTACCGCCCCGACCTTCGGCGGCGGGGCGAACGCCCTTGTTACCGAGCTCCTCGGCGAGAGGGCGAACATCTCGTCCGATTTCGGGGGCAACCCTCCTTATGAGAAGATGCTCCAGATATCGAAGATAGTATATAAGTACTGGCTCAAGCAGTCTAACGTGTTGTTCATAATAGGCGGTAAGGCCAATAACACCGATATCTACCAGACCTTCAGGGCCATGGCCGACGCCCTGAGGGAGTACTTCCAGACCCACGGCCCCACGCCTCTGTTTGTCGTCATCGGAAGGGGAGGGCCTAATCTCATAAGGGGCATGGGCACCATGAGGGACACCCTCGACCAGCTAAAACTCCCTTACAGGATCTTCGGCCACGACAGCGCCATGAGCGAAGTGGTAAATTACGCCCTCAAGGTAGACGACTGGATGGCAAAGCAAGGAAGAGAAAAGATTGCCAGGCACCTTAGCGGTGAAGTCTCCAGGGAGGGGAAAAAAGAACTGGCATACCAAACATAAAAGAGGAAAGGTACCATGCATAAACAAGGTGTAAAGAAGTTCCCTTACTACGTAGGAATAAACTCTCTCGCAGAGGTTGCGACGAAGGAGGACCGCGTCTGTGTGCTTAACATACTCGGCACGGAGAGCCGTACCGTCACACCCACGAGCCACGAGTTCTCCGGGGGTAACGTGGTCTTCGGCACGGGTCCCGGAAGGTCCGGCCAGTCCCTTGAAACAAAGCTCGGGGATATCCCCGTGTACAACTCCGTAAAGGAGGGTATGAGGGCCGGGCACAAGTTCAACACAGCGGTCGTTTACCTGCCTCCCGCCGGTGTCAAGGACGGGGTAGCCGAGGTGGTAAGGCACAACCCGAAACTTAAAAAGATAATAATCCTGACGGAAAAGGTGTCCGTCCATGACGCAAGGGTTGTACGGGCCATATGCCAGACCAACGGTGTTGATGTCTTCGGCGCCAACTGCCTCGGTGTAGCCGATGCATGGGAGGGGGTGAGGATAGGCGGGGCCCTGGGGGGAAGCAAACCCGAGGAGAGCCTCGTTAAGGGTTCGGTGGCCATATACTCGAACTCAGGGAACTTCACCACCACAATCGCCGTATACCTCCTTACGAACGGATGGGGCACGACCACTTCGATCTCCAGCGGCAAGGACGTATACATACACTACGCCCCGAGCGAGTTTTTCTACGTCCTCGATAACGACGAGAGGAGCAAGGCCGCGGTCGTATATGTAGAGCCCGGCGGGTATTACGAGCAGGGCCTCGAGATAAACAAGCCCACGGTGGCATGTGTGGTAGGGCGCTGGAAGGCGGGGCTTACAAAGGCCTGCGGCCATGCCGGGAGCCTTGCCGGCGCCGGGGACGACGCGAGGGTCAAGGAAAAATGGTTTATGGAATACTTCGGTGTGGACGGCATATACACACCGGAATCGCCTGTCTTCTCGAAAAAAGGTGCGGTGGTTACGAACATCGCCTTAATCCCGGAGGCCCTGACAAAGGTTATGGAGCTTAACGGGGTGAAGTCTGACTTCGAACCGAAGGGGGACCTCCGTTTGAAGTGCTGGTTTGCAAACAACGCGGGCATAGCGCTTCCCAAGGAGCTCGCTATAGAGACCGTAAGGGCCGTATCTCCCTACGACGAGCAGATAGCGTATATAAACAGGCACATAGGGGCCCACTTCCCGCGCCAACCCATGAAGGACGCGAGCGGGGCTTCCATGATGGACCCGAAGACCCAGGTAACCAAGGTCCATAATATCTCCATCCTCGACGCATCCAAACGTTGCTTCGAGGAGAACCTCGTAATGTCTCTTACAAAGGACTACCCCGACGGCAACGGAAAGGGCCTTGCCAACATCGCCTTGAACGCATATGTAAACCAGTACGGAGAGGCGGCGGAGGTCGCTGCGGAGGCCGCGAGAAAGGCCGGGAACTCCCCTAACACTTCCATTTCCGCCGCAATATCCATTATGGGAAAAGGGTACGCTAAAAAGGCGATTGACATATCGAACATCCTGCTTGAAAAGTTTCAGCTCTCCGGACTCATGACCGGCACCGATGACTTCGACTACTCGAAAATACTCGCAGACCTTACTCCCGAAGAAAAAAGCGCTTTTAAGGCCGGGGA
>JAUVFY010000265.1 GCA_030594025.1 Deltaproteobacteria bacterium
TCAACCACCATATAAAGTCCGGATATAATAACCGCCTCTGGCAAGCGCCTATTGACAACCCCATGGGGTTATTATATCCTCAACATCATCTGAACACAAAAAAACAAAAGACGGTCATTAAATTAAACAGTTAAAAAACTTACAGAACTAAAAGACCATGCAGATGCCTGACCTTACCGAGATAAGATTCGACGAAAAGGGGCTCGTGCCCGCGGTGGCACAGGAATGGGAAACCGGCGAGGTCCTCATGGTCGCCTACATGACGAGGGAGGCTTTAGATAAAACCCTTTCCACCGGAAGGGCCCACTACTGGAGCCGCTCGAGAAAAAAACTCTGGATGAAGGGAGAGACCTCGGGTAACTTCCAAGAAGTCAAGGCCGTCTACTACGACTGCGATAACGACACCGTGCTCTTGAAGGTTGAGCAAACCGGGGTTGCGTGCCACACGGGCGAGAGGACTTGCTTTTTCAGGAGGCTCGATAAAGGAAAGGAGGAAAGGCCTGTGCCCCCCCTGCCCCCCCTGCCACCTGAAGGCCCCGGGATAATAAAGGAGCTTTACCGAGTGATACGCGAGAGGAAGGGCGCAAGCCCGGAAAGCTCCTACGTGGCATCGCTCTATGAAAAGGGCCTTGAAAAAATCCTCGAAAAGGTCAAGGAGGAGTCAGGGGAGTTCATAGAGGCCGCAAGGGGTGATGACAGAGAGGCCATAGTCCGTGAGATCTCAGACCTCTGGTTCCACACGATGGTGCTCCTCGGCCACGAGGATATAGATATAGACCGGGTCTTCGTGGAGCTAAAAGAAAGGTTCGGCAGGTCCGGCCTGGAAGAGAAGGAGTCGAGGAAAAAAAGATAAAACCCCACGAAGAGAAGCAAGAGGTAAAAAAATCCCATGGAGTGCGTATTCTGTAAGATTGCAAAAAAGGAGATACCGTCGAAGGTCGTCCTCGAGACCGAAAGAATCGTTGTAATCGAGGACATAAGCCCACAGTCACCAACGCACCTCCTTCTAATCCCCAGGGACCACTACCCCACGCTCCTCGAATGCGACGACAGGGAGCTCCTTGCGGATTTTTTCACGGTCGCCATGGAAGTGGCAAGGAAGGTGAATGCTGATGAGAGGGGCTTCAGGCTCGTCGTGAACACGGACGAGGAAGGCGGGCAGACGGTCTTTCACCTCCACATGCACCTTATGGCCGGCCGTCCGCTTTCGGGCAGGATGGGTTAAAGGGGGAAAAGGGGGTCCGGCGTAAGACAGGCAGTCCTCTACCCTTCGATTGCATAACCCTTTTCTTTGAGCCCCTTTTTAACCCTCTCGATATGCCCGGGCCCTTCGACCTCGAGTATTATCTCGAGCTTTGCCCATCCAACGGGAACCTCGACGGCCTCCCTCTGGTGGGTTATATGAAGTATATTGGATTTTAAAACGGCTATCACGCCAGCCAGGCGGGCCAATGTCCCCGGGACGTCCGGGACGACCGTCTCTAACCTCATAATCCTGCCTTCCTTCATGAGCCCTATTCTCAAGACCCTGTCGAGTGTAGTAACGTCGATGTTTCCGCCGCTAAGGACAAGCAATACCTTTTTCCCCTTTTTCGGAATCTTCTCTTCCATGAGCGCTGCGAGGCAAACCGCGCCCGCA
>JAUVFY010000075.1 GCA_030594025.1 Deltaproteobacteria bacterium
CTTGCCGACGTGGACCGTATCGATAAAAAGGCACTTCTTGCAATCGCCGTCAAAATCGGCAGGGCCCGGCTCATAGACAACTGCATACTATCTTAATCGAGAAACGAGGAGGAACAGCATAACATGCAGCGCATCATGCTCAAAAGTAAAATCCACAGGGCGACCGTGACAGGCGCTAACCTGCATTACGAGGGGAGCGTGGCCATAGACGAGGATCTCATGGAGACCTCTGGCATACTGCCCTTCGAAAAGGTGGAAATCTACAACGTAACGAACGGAAACCGCTTCTCTACTTATGCCATAACCGCTGGAAGGGGAAGCGGCACCATATCTGTAAACGGTGCAGCCGCCCACCTCGCTGAGGCGGGCGACATCGTGATAATCGCAAGCTACTCGGTCCTGACTGAACAGGAGGCGCAAAGGCACAGCCCGGTGCTCGTCTACGTGGACGAGAAAAACTCGGTTAAAAGGGTCGGTTCACAGATCGCACAAGCCCTATGAGAGTGAGAAAGAGTATAAAGAGATATTTCATAACCGGCCTTCTCATAGTGGTGCCCCTTTACCTCTCCGTTTATGTATTCATCCTATTAGTCGGTTTCATGGACTCGCTTTTAGATTTCCTTCCGCCCTTCCTGCGCCCGGAGACCTACCTGCCTTTCTATGTTCCAGGCACAGGGATCATAATCACCATTATAGGCATATTTGTTGTGGGTCTGCTGGCAGCGAACCTGCTCGGAAGAAAACTCGTTGACATCGGTGAGAAGATACTTGCAAGGATACCCTTTCTATGGACCGTATACAAGGGGACGAAGCAGTTCATGGAGACATTTTTTGCAAGGCAACGCGAAGGTTTCAGAAGGGTGGTGCTGATTGAGTATCCGAGGAAGGGGCTCTACTCCATTGGCTTTGTCACCGGCAAGACAATGGGAGAGATCCAGACGCGGACGGAACAGAGGATGATAAACCTCTTTATACCCACAACGCCGAACCCCACCTCAGGCTATTACATAGTCATACCGGAGAAGGACATCATCCCCCTAACCATGACCGTTGAGGACGCCTTCAAGGTCATAATGACAGCGGGCATGGTAATCCCCCAGGAGGGGAGTCCGCCTTCCGAAGAGCTTAAGTAAGGGGTACTTAAGCCCCTTCAACCGTCTCTTGCCTTTGGTCCGTTTTCGGGATATATTTTATAGTCCGTATTAAAGCCCGCGGGCTTGCATTTTATTAATTTAACAAAGGGGGCACATGAAAAATTCGATCGATGAACTCTCAATCAACACTATTAGATTTCTTGCGGTAGACGCTGTCGAGAAGGCCAAATCGGGGCATCCAGGCACTCCAATGGGTGACGCGGCCATGGCCTACGTCGTCTGGACCCGTTTTTTAAGGCACAACCCAACCAACCCTCACTGGCACGGCAGAGACAGGTTCGTACTTTCCGCCGGGCATGCATCAATGCTCCTTTACTCCCTTTTGCACCTTACAGGCTATGACCTCCCGCTCGACCAAATCAAGAACTTCCGCCAGTGGGGAAGCCACACACCGGGCCACCCCGAGTACGACCCCGACCGTGGGGTGGAAACGACCACCGGGCCCCTGGGCCAGGGTTTTGCCACAGGGGTCGGAATGGCCATTGCAGAGCGCTACCTCGCCGACCGCTATAACAGGCCTGGTTTCCCGGTTTTTGACTACAACATATATTCCATAACGAGCGACGGGGATATCATGGAAGGGGTCTCCAACGAGGCGGCCTCCCTTGCCGGTCACCTGGGCCTCGGAAAACTCGTATACCTTTATTCCGACAACAGCATTACAATCGAGGGCTCCACGGACCTTGCATTTTCAGAGGACGTGGCAAAGCGCTTCGAGGCACTTAAATGGCACGTACAGAAGGTCCAGGGCAACGACCTCGAGGCAATGGGAAAGGCTTTAGAGGCCGCAAGGGCCGAGACCGAAAGACCCTCGCTTATCATAGCCCGTACCTTCATAGGCTTCGGAAGCCCCACCAAGGAGAGTACCGCAGAAGCCCACGGAGCGCCCCTGGGCCCCGAGGAGGTCAAGGGCGCAAAGGAAAAGCTCGGCTGGCCCACCACCCCTGAGTTTTACATCCCCGAGGAGGCCCTTACGAATTTCAGAAAGGCCGTTAAAAAGGGCGAAGGGCTTGAAAGGCAGTGGAATGGGGTGGTCGAAAGGTGGGCCAAACAACATCCGGAGCTTGCAAAGGAGTGGAAGGGTCTGGCCGAAAGCGCGAAAAGCGGTGAATGGGCGAAGGAACTTCCCGCCTTCGAACCTGGCGACGGTCCGATGGCCACAAGGAGCGCATCAGGAAAGTGTTTGAACGCCATGGCCCCCAGGGCACCGTTCCTAATCGGGGGGTCGGCTGACTTGGCGCCTTCTAACAACACGTACCTTAAAGGGATGGGAGATTTCCTGCCTGCAAGCGTTGGCCGGAACCTCCACTTCGGAGTCCGTGAGCACGCAATGGGCGCGATATTGAACGGCTTAGCTCTTAGCCGTGTCATCGTCCCCTATGGCGGTACGTTCCTAATATTTTCCGACTACATGAGGCCCGCCATAAGGCTCGCCTCACTCATGAAACTCCACGTAATTTATGTCTTCACCCACGATTCCATAGGGCTCGGCGAAGACGGACCAACCCACCAGCCCATAGAGCAGCTTGCAAGCTTGAGGGCCATACCGAACCTTACGGTCATGCGTCCTTCGGACGCAACCGAGACGGTCGAGGCATGGAAGTGGGCCGTTACCCGGGGGAAGGGGCCCGTTGCGATAGTACTAATGAGGCAGAAGGTCCCGGTGATAGACAGGAAAAAGTACCCCGGAGCGGAAAACCTCTCACGCGGGGCTTACGTGCTTGCAGACCCGCCGGAAGGGGAGCCGGAATTTATACTCATAGCCACGGGCTCGGAGGTAGAGATAGCAATGGGTGCCTACGAGGAGCTTCAGGCCAGGGGTGTGAAGGCCAGGGTCGTGAGTATGCCCAGCCGGGAGATCTTCGAAGAGCAGCCCGAGGAGTACCGCACGAAGGTACTGCCGCCGCAGGTGAAATTGAGGATAGCCATCGAGGCGGCCTCTACCCTGGGCTGGCACAAATATGTGGGCGATGAAGGCACGGTAATAGGCATAACCGGGTTCGGAGCCTCTGCCCCATATAAAGTGATTTTTGAAAAATACGGTTTTACGGTGAAAAATGTCGTCTCAAGGGCCATGGAGCTCATCAATGTGAAAAAGGGACGCTTCCTGGACGGGATTTAGACCTTCATAGATTTTTTTACTTAGCCTTAAAAATAACCCTTTACAAAAATGAAAGGAGATCTGCCATGCATATAGGTATGGTCGGACTCGGCCGTATGGGCATGAACATGACAAGGAGGCTCCTTGGGGATGGGCACAATGTGACGGCCTTTGCGAGGACGAAGGAGAATATCAAGGAGGCCGAAAAATACGGTGCCCAGGGGGCGGCTTCGTTAAAGGACCTGGTCGAAAAGCTCACCCCGCCGCGGGTTGTATGGCTCATGGTCCCAGCGGGCGCACCCGTCGACGAGGTCATAAAGGGGATTAAAGGGCATATGTCCGAAGGCGATATTATCATAGACGGCGGAAACAGCTTTTACAAGGACGACTTTGCCCGCTACGAGAAACTCAAGCAGGAGGGGATAAAATACTTCGACGCGGGCACCAGCGGAGGCATCTGGGGGCTCGAGGTGGGCTACTGCCTCATGGTCGGTGGCGAAAAAGAGGTCTTCGATTATTTGGAGCCTATCTTCAAGACCCTCGCCCCCCCGGACGGATACCTTTACTGCGGACCCATAGGAGCGGGCCATTTCATTAAAATGGTCCATAACGGCATAGAGTACGGCATGATGGAGGCCTACGCCGAGGGGTTTGAGCTTATTAACGCCTCACGGTACGGTGAGGGCCTGGATCTAAAAAACGTTGCGCACCTGTGGAACCAGGGAAGTGTTGTGAGGTCCTGGCTCCTTGAGCTCCTTGAGCTCGCCTTTGAAAAAGACAGTGACCTTTCAACAATCACCGGTTACGTCGAGGACTCGGGCGAGGGCAGGTGGACCGTAAAGGAGGCGATAGACCTTAATGTGAGTTTGCCCGTGATAAGCCTGTCGCTGTTGAGGAGGTTCCGTTCACGCCAGACCGACCCCTTTTCTGAGAGGGTCCTTGCGGCACTTAGAAAGGAGTTCGGGGGGCACGCCGTGAAACCAAAGGGAAAAAGCTCCGATTAAAAGAATCCGGGTGGTCACTAAGACAATTGTCCCACCGCAAGGTGGTTTGGTGGGCATGCTGTCAAGGCTGTTAAGGGCAAAGGTGCAAAATAAAAGATGTTGGACGACATCTTGAAATTGCCCCACTGCAAGGTGGTTCGGGGGGCATGCCGTGAAACCAAAGGGAAAAAGCTCTGGATAAAGAAGAACGTGGCAGAGGGTAAAAAAAAGATCCTTGCAGGGGACGTGGGGGGAACGAAGACCGACCTCGGGCTCTTCACGGTCGAGGAGGCGTTTATTAGACCCGTAAGGGAAAAGAAGTTCATAAACAAGGACCATAAAGGTCCTTTAGAGGTTATAGAAGAATTCCTCGGGGAGACCGGTGCCGAGGGGATAGCCGCCGCCACTCTCGGGGTTGCCGCCCCTGTTACCGAGAACAGGGCCACCCTTACTAACATTTCCTGGGACATAGACGGAGAGGAAATAAAAAAACGCTTCGCCATTAAAAAGGTCGAGCTTATAAACGACCTTGTTGCAACCGGGTGGGGCCTGCCGCTCCTTTCCGGCGCTGATTTTTTTATGCTGCAGGAAGGAAGACCCCGCCGGGCCAACGCGGCCTTGATAGCCGCGGGCACGGGGCTCGGCGAGTCAATCCTTTTCTGGGACGGAAAAACCCACGTACCAGCGGCCACCGAGGGCGGACATACGGACTTCGCCCCAAGGGACACAATCGAGACAGGGCTCTTAACTTATCTCATAAAAAAGTACGGTCATGTAAGCTACGAGAGGGTCCTTTCCGGGACGGGACTTAAAAACATCTACGATTTTCTAAAGGAAGTGTCAGGCAGGGAAGAGAGCCCCGGGCTCAAGGCGAGGTTTGAAAAAGAGGACCCGGCATCCGTAATTTCAGACGAAGCCATAAATGGCACCGACGAGACCTGCCAGAAGGCCCTGGAGCAATTTATTTCCATATATGGGGCCGAGGCCGCTAACCTCGCCCTCAAGGCCCTGGCCGTTGGAGGCGTATACGTAGGTGGGGGCATAGCCCCGAAGATAGCCGAGGCCCTTAAAGGCGGGGGCTTCATAAAGGCCTTTACGGATAAAGGGAGATTTAAAGGTTTCCTTTCTGACATCCCTGTATATGTGATACTGAACGCAAGGACCGCTCTTTTCGGCGCGGCACATCACGCGGCCCGCTCCGTCTCCGAGGTAAGATACACCCTGGGCTGAACGGACAGAAGGGCAGAGCTGCCGCCCGTATGGATTCGCAATTCATGGACCTTTCCCATGGACCTCCGCATACATAAAGACCTTGAGGGGTTGAGCCTCGAGGCGGCCCAAATATTTTTTGAGCTCGCCTGTAAAAAGGAAAAAAGCGCCCCTCCCTTTACCGTGGCCCTTTCGGGCGGCTCCACGCCCAGGACCCTTTACCGCATCCTCGCATCCGAGCCCTACGGCAAAAAGATCCCCTGGGGCGACGTGCAGCTTTTCTTCGGAGACGAGAGGTGCGTGGAGCCCAAGCACCCCGACAGCAACTACCGCATGGTCTTCGACACACTCGTCTCGAGAGTTGACATACCCGGGGAGAACATACACAGGATGGAAGGGGAGCTGGAACCGGCCTCTGCAGCGGCCCGTTACGAGGAGTATTTAAAAAAATTTTTCGGCGAAAGGGGGCTTGTTGACGAGGCCACGGGGATGCCCGTTTTTGACCTCGTACTTCTCGGTCTCGGTGATGACGGTCATACCCTTTCCCTCTTTCCCGGCACGAGGGCTCTGGCTGAGGAAAAAAGACTCGTTAAGGAAAACTTTGTAGAAAGTCTTTTAAGCTGGCGGCTTACGCTCACGCTCCCCGTTGTAAACGCTGCCTCTACGGTAGTATTCCTGGTTTCCGGCGAAGCAAAAGCCAAGGTCCTCAAAGAGTTGGTGACCGGAGCCCGAGGCTCAGCACCATACCCCGCCGGGAGGGTGAGGCCTGTTACTGGAAGGCTTATATGGCTTGTCGATAAGGAAGCGGCAAGGCTTTTGTGCGAAAGGAAATAAAAGCGGCCGCTTGAAAGCGGCCGGAGGTATACAAATTATATTCAATCAGTAAGGGCCCGTTAACCACGGGCTTTTTTTCAGGCGCGGAGCCCTAGCCGGGCGGTTTTAATTTCGTGTGGCACTTCAGACACAGATAGAGGGGGAAGACGTTTAGAGAGTTATGGCAGTTCGGTGCGCCGCAAGAGTTGCCGTCCATTA
>JAUVFY010000022.1 GCA_030594025.1 Deltaproteobacteria bacterium
CGCTATACATTATCGACCCGGTCAAGTGTGTTGAGTGCAAGGGATACTTCGATTCTCCCAAGTGTGCCGAGGTCTGCCCCACGGACGCCTGCGTGCCTGCCTGAGTTTTCGGTTCTGAATCCCCCTATGTGAGTTTACCGAGGGGGTTTTTAGACGACATAAAGTAAAGAGAAAAGCGCGGTCCTGCCTTACCGGGAGGCCGCGCTTATAGACAATTTTCCAAGAGGGATTTTAGGATGCAGCATTTTTTATTGCAAGACGGCAAAGGCCGGCTAACCGATTTACCATAACGGGGATTTAACTTATGAAGGAGTTCGCTCTTTTCTGGGGCTGTACCATACCGGCAAGGTTTCCCTTTCTTGAGAAGTCCACGAGGCTTGTAATGGACAATTTGGGGCTTCCCATGAGGGACGTGGAAGGGTTTACCTGCTGTCCGGAGAAGTCCCTTGTGAATAACGTGGACCACGGCATGTGGACCCTCACGGCGGCAAGGAACGTGGCCGTTGCCGATGAGATGGGGCTGGATCTCGTGAGCCCGTGCACCGGCTGCATCTCCAACCTCTCGACCGTAAAGGGGGAGCTCCGCGCCAACCCGAACAGAACGGATGAAGTGAACACACTCTTAAAACAGGTGGGCCGGGAATTCAAGGGAAGAGCAAAGCTAACACACCTCGTCCCCTTTTTCCATGACGAGGTGGGCTTAGACAGGATAAAGAACAGGATAAAGAGGAATTTTTCGGGCATGAAGGTAGTCGTCCATTACGGGTGCCACATGATGAGGCCCTACCATGCGATTAAAACAGACGACCCCTTGAACCCAAAGAAGTTCGACAACCTCGTAAGGGCCCTCGGGGCCGAAACGCTTGAGCCGAGTACAAAGCTCATGTGCTGCGGCCAGGCGCTCGACAGGGTCGACCAGCACGATGTCGCCCTGCACCTGGCAAGGATAAAGCTTTTGGAGCTAAAGACCATAGGCGCCGATGCGCTCGTTTTATGCTGTCCATCGTGTTTCCTGCAGTTCGACAACAACCAGAACCTCATGGAAAAGGACGGCGAGAAGTTCGGCATACCGGTGCTTTACTTTACTGAACTCCTGGGCCTCGCCATGGGCTTGAAGCCCGACGAGCTGGGGCTTAAATCCCACAGGGTGGACGTAGGGCCGTTTATTGAAAAATGGGAAGCCCTCGTTCAGAAGACCCGCATAGAAGAGGATATCGACGAGGAACTGAACAAAGAGGCTTTCGGTTAATCGGTTAAAAGGGAGACGAAGGATGCTTGAGACCAGACTCAATTTCAAACTCCTGGAGATGTGCGCGGACTGCGGGGCCTGTTACAATGTGTGCCCCAGCTGCTTGCATATAGAGGGCTACGACCCGAGGGCGGTCATAAGGGACATACTGGCTGGCACCCATGAGAGGTGGCTCACATCGAAGCACATATGGCAGTGCCTCGAGTGCCATCATTGCCTGGAGATCTGCTTCCAGCACTACGGGTTCGAAAACGCCATGACCGCCTTGAGGACGCTGGCCATAAAAAAGGGCATTACTCCGACCCAGGTAAAAAAGGGTTGGGACATGTTCGCAAAGTCAGGCCGCCTCGGGGAGCCGTCTCCAATGAGAAAAAGACTCGGGCTTCCGGAGCCCCCGGGGAGCGCCAAGGAGGAGTTTTTAAAACTCCACAGCCTTTACAGGGAATCCAGGCTCCCGAGGAAGGGAAAGGTATAGGGTCGGCTGCAAGAAGCCGTTTCATTCAACGGGTGATAAGATGAACCATAATTACGAGAAAGACATATCCGGTTGCGGCCTGATAGGGATAATTAATAAGAAGAAGCAAAGGCTGGGCGGCGAATTCGTGAAGAAGTCGCTCTGTCTGATGAACGACAGGGGTAACGGCCTCGGCGCGGGTTTTGCAGCATACGGGCTTTATCCGGAGCTTTCGGACCATTACGCCCTGCACGTAATGTATGACGACCCTACGAGCCAGAGAGACTTCGAGGAGTTCCTCAAAGAAAACTACGACGTGGAAAAGATCGAAGAGATTCCCACGAAGCCCGTTCCGTCCATTACCATAAGCCCGCTTCTTATGCGTTACTTCGTAAAGCCCCACAAGAAGATGCTCGTGGGTGGTATGACCGAAGATGACTTCGTCGTAAGGACCGTTATGCAGGTTAACTCGGAGATAGCAGGGGCCTACGTATTCAGTTCAGGAAAGAACATGGGGGTCTTCAAGGGTGTGAGCAACCCCCGCGAGATAGCCGACTTTTTCAGGATAGAGGAGTACGAGGGCTACATATGGACGGGCCACACCCGCTTCCCCACGAACACCCCCGGCTGGTGGGGCGGTGCGCATCCGTTTACGCTTCTCGACTGGTCCATCGTGCATAACGGGGAGATATCCTCCTACGGGATAAACAAGAGGTACCTTGAGATGTATGGCTACAAGCTAACGCTCCTTACCGACACGGAGGTCGTTGCCTATACACTGGACCTTCTCATAAGAAAGCACGGCCTCGACATATCGACCGCCTGTAAGGTCCTCGCCGCACCCTTCTGGAAGGACGTGGAGAGGATGGACGAGGGCGAAAAGGACGCCATGACGGCTTTGAGGATGACTTACGGAAGTGCGCTTTTGAACGGACCCTTTTCGCTCCTTTTCGGGCACCGAAAGGGCCTCGTGGGCATTAACGACAGGATTAAATTGAGGCCCCTCGTGGTCGCCACAAAGGGCGATGTGGTCTTCATGTCCAGCGAGGAGTCGTCCATAAGGGAGATATGCCCCAAGCCCGACAGGGCATGGGCCCCGAGGGCCGGGGAGCCGGTTATAGTCGAACTGGAAGATTAGGTTCTTTAAGTAAAGCTTCTAATATAAGGAGTTATATAAGCCATGTTTAATAGTCTCGCACCGCCTGAGTATCTGGCGACAATCGACACCGATAAATGCATAAGGTGTAAAAGGTGTATCCAGAACTGCGGATGGAGCACGTATTCCTGGGGCGGGGACCGGGTACTAATAGAGACGACCAAGTGCGTCAAGTGTCTTCGCTGTTACCACTACTGCCCGGTTGAGGCCATAGATATACTCGATAACGCCACCAGGTTCAAGTCCAACGCTAACTGGAGCTACATGAACATAAGGAACATAAAGAGGCAGGCCGAGACCGGGGGAATGCCGATTACGGGCATGGGAAGCGACCTTCCCTATCCGGTACTGTTCGACCACCTGCTTCTCGACGCCTGCCAGGTTACGAACCCGTCCATAGACCCCTTGAGGGAGCCTATGGAACTTAGGACCTACCTGGGCAAGAAGCCTTCGAAGCTGGAGGTGGAAAAGACACCCGACGGGAAGCTGAAGCTCAAGACCGAGATGCCGCCCCAGTTAAAGCTCGAACTGCCGTTCACCTTCTCACCCATGTCGTTCGGGTCCATAAGCCTGAACGCGCAGAAGGTCCTTGCCATGGCGGCGAAGGAGTGCGGTATAGTTATGAATACCGGCGAGGGCGGCCTCCATGAAGACCTCCTGCCTTACAAGGACCACATAATGGTCCAGGTCGCCTCGGGCAGGTTCGGGGTGAACCCGGACTACCTGAACGCGGGAGTGGCCTGCGAGATAAAGATTGGCCAGGGTGCGAAGCCAGGCATAGGCGGGCACCTGCCCGGAGAGAAGATACCGCTACAGGTGGCCAAAACAAGGATGATACCCGTGGGCACGGACGCCCTTTCGCCGGCGCCGCAGCACGACATATACTCCATAGAGGACTTAAGGCAGCTCATTTACGCCATAAAGGAGGCCACCAACTACAAGCCCGTATCCATCAAGATAGCAACGGTCCACAACGTGGCCCCCATAGTCTCGGGCATAGTCCGGGCGGGCGCGGACATCGTCTACCTCGACGGTTTCCGCGGCGGAACCGGGGCCGCCCCGAATATCATAAGGGACCACTTGGGTATACCCATAGAGCATGCCCTTGCCGCGGTCGACGACAGGCTAAGACAAGAGGGCATAAGGAACGAGGCATCCATCATCGCCGCCGGAGGCATTCGCTCGAGCGCCGACGCCGCAAAGGCCATCGCCCTCGGGGCGGACGCCGTGGCCATGGGAACCGCCGCGCTCGTCACCATGGGCTGCACGGTGTGCGGCAAGTGCTATACGGGCAACTGCTCCTGGGGCATTACCACCCAGAGACCGGAGCTCACCGTGAGGCTTGACCCCGAGATATTCGCCGAAAGGCTCATAAACCTCATAAGGGCCTGGAGCCATGAACTCCAGGAGATACTCGGCGCCCTTGGTGTAAACGCAATCGAGAGCCTCAGGGGAAGCCGCGAAAGATTGAGGGGCGTGGGCCTCGACGAGCAAACCCTCGACATCCTGGGCGTGAAACCCGCAGGAAGGTAAAGGAAAGAGAAAAGGACATGTACGAGATAGACGCAAAAGGCATATACTACCGGAAACTGAACGAGATGCTCAGAGAGGCCGTGGCCAGGGGTGAAAAGGAGATACTATTAAAGAACGTAAACGGCCAGTACTATATCGGTGACGGCATAAGACAGGGCGACGTAAAGATCACAATCGATGGCGTGCCCGGAAACGACCTTGCGGCGTTCATGGACGGCCCCACCATCCTTGTAAAGGACAACGCCCAGGACAACATAGGAAACACGATGAACGCCGGCAAGGTAGTCGTGGAGGGCCATGCAGGGGATGTGCTCGGCTACGGCATGAGGGGAGGCAAGCTCTTTGTGAAGGGGGATGTGGGTTACAGGATAGGCATCCACATGAAGGGATATAAAAGGCAGGTCCCGGTCATAATCGCCGGGGGCACTGCCGGGGACTTTTTCGGAGAGTACATGGCCGGCGGCATTCTCGTGCTTCTCGGGCTCGGCGCCGAGAACGGAAAGCCCATAGTCGGCGACTACCTTGGCTCGGGCATGCACGGAGGAGCCATATTTGTAAGGGGAGAGGTCGATGAGACGAGGTGTGGAAAAGAGGTGGGAATAATGGAGCCCGATGAGGAGGACATGAAGCTCCTCAAGTCCTACCTTAAAGAGTACTGTGAGGACCTCGGCCTGGACCTCGAGGAGGTAATGAAAAGACCCTTCAAGAAACTCATCCCGGTGTCTCTCAGGCCTTACGGGAACCTTTACTGTTACTGAAGGCGCTTTTTTACCTTATAATCCCTGGCCCCGCCGCTCTCGAGCGTCGGGGCCTTTTTATTTTCCCTCAAGCGCTTCGGGATGTACCCTAATTAAAACTTTTCCGCACAGCATATCAAAAAATTTCCCCTTATTTTACCCCATTCCCACTTGACTTTTCGCAACAAAAATCGTATTATTAAATTGGTTAGAAGAGGAAAAGTTGAAAGATGGGGTTGACGAGATTCGAAGAACTCGAGGAAAAGGTCAATCAACTGTTGAAAGACTGCGAGACCTTGGAGCGTGAAAACACGAAGCTCAGGGATCACGTCGGTGGAAAAGACAGCGAGATTAAGGGACTTAAGAAAAAGCTCGACCGTATGAGCAGGGAAAAGGGTGAAGTGAGGCAGAGGGTAGATTCCCTCATTAACAGGCTTAACGCCTTGATACAGAAGGCCTGAGACCTCCGGGGCAAGCGGTAAAAACCGGGGCAAGCGGTAAAAACCGGAGCAAGCGGTAGAAACCGGGGCAAGCGGTAAAAACCGAAGGGTTCCCGATGAAGGACAATATAGTCGAGATTCGAATACTGGGTCAAAAGCTCGTCGTAAAGAGCGACGAGAACAAAGATTACATAAAAGACGTTGAGGATTACTTAAACGGCAAGATAGACGAGATAAAGGAGAGCACAAAGGCGGTTTCGACGTTGGACCTTGCCCTCCTTACTGCCCTTAACGTTACGGGCGAGTACTTAAGGACAAGACAGACCCTTGAGAAGGTCGAAAAAAAGTCCGAAGAACTCATACAACGTATAGACAGGAGGTAGGTTTAGCGCTTTCTCCCCTGCTGTGTTCGTGATCGGTAGTGTTATTTAGAACCAACAGTATATGTATGGGAGCCGGCTCTTGCCAGCTGCCGACAGGTCCCCTTTGAGGGAAAGTCGAAAGCGGCTATACTGGTCCCCACTTATTGAACCGAGGTTCAAAGAGAACTATTGACACGGCACTTGCGGGGGAGAAGGAGTTTTAATTAAAAGGGGAAAAAGCAAGAGAAGTTTTGGATAGAAAAGGCCATGTCCTTAAAGAAGTTTTCGATATACGCTTTTTTAAAAACTCTTTGTTTTGAAGACTGTCCATGGGGAGGCGGGAAAAACAGCTTCACCGGTACCCTCCATGGAGGGAGTTAATATTTCTTGCCTTTTATCTCTATCTAAAGCTCTTCCAGAATCCCTTTTAAAAATTAGATGATAACGTCTAACTCGAAGCAGTCCCTGAGGGAGCTTTCCCTCAGCAGGCGTTGCCGGCTGCCTTTTGAGGAGATACTTCGCAGGAGTCTTCTCGTTCAGCAGAGGTTTATTATTCTACCGGAGTTCGCTTCGGCGAGTTCGCTGGCCCTTTATTCGAGCTTCAGAAACGAGGTCTTGACCGACAGGATTTTTTCAAGGGCCGTTTTTGAAGGCAAAGAGGTGTTTTTCCCCCGTGTCGTAAGGGGCGAGCCACACCTCGAGTTTTTCAGGGTCAATGAAAAGGAGGAGCTGAGTCCCGGCTCTTACGACATCCTTGAGCCGCCTGAAAACGGTGAGCCGAGGGAGGTCGGGGATTTTGACTGCCTGGTGGTCCCGGGCGTTGCCTTCGATATGTCCGGGGCACGGATAGGCTACGGCAAGGGCTATTATGACAGGGCGTTAAACGGTGCCGGTTGTCCCATAATAATAGCCCTTGCATTCGATTTTCAGGTGCTCGGTGAGGATCTGCCTACCTCCGAGCACGATATAAAGATGGATTCGGTTGTCACCGAGACGAGGGTAATCAGGTTTTAGACGGAATCACTTCACGCTTTTTATATCAAGCATTAAGTTATTGACGCACGAAAGAAGAGGTGAGAGATGGAAATATTCACTGTGTTAGCGCTCGGCGCCGGTGCAGTTGTTATGCTCCTTATGGGGGCGGGTATCGGTTTTATTTTGAGGAAGAAGGTTGTAGAGTCGAGTTTCGAGGGCGCGACGAAGACCGCGGACGCCATAATCACGGGCGCCAGGAAGGAGGCCGAGGCGCTCAAGAAGGAAGCGAACCTCCAGGCCAGGGACGAGCTCTACCAGCTCAAGCAGGACTTCGAAAAGGAGACCAGCGAGAGAAGAAAGGAGATACAGGCGCTCGAAAAAAGGCTCCTCTCAAAGGAGGAGAACCTTGACAGGAAGTTCGAGTCCCTGGAGCGCAAGGAAAACGAGTTCCATAAGAGGGAAAAACAGATAATCCACCACGAAAAGAAGGTCGAGGAGATGGAGCGAAACTACAACGAGCTCCTCGACGAGCACAAGCGCAAGCTCGAGGAGCTCTCGGGCATGAGTTCCGAGGAGGCTAAAAAACAGCTCCTCGACATGATGGAGATCGAGGCCAAGCACGAGGCCGGAAAGACGCTGAAAAGGATAGAAGAGGAGACGCTGGCAGAAGCGGATAAGAAGGCAAAGGAGATAATAAGTACCGCAATACAGAGGTACGCGGGAGAATACGTGGCCGAAAGGACAGTGTCTGTTGTGAATCTTCCCAACGACGAGATGAAGGGCAGGATCATCGGCCGCGAGGGTCGCAACATAAGGGCCATAGAGGCCATAACCGGCATAGACATAATCATAGACGACACACCCGAGGCGGTGATAATTTCCGGACATAACCCCATAAGAAGGGAGGTAGCCAAGATAGCGCTCGAAAAGCTCATCGCCGACGGCAGGATCCATCCGGCACGGATCGAGGAGGTCGTCTCAAAGGTCGAAGTCGAGGTGAACCGGGCGGTAATGGAGGCGGGCGAGAGGGCCATATTCGACACCGGCCTTCACGGCATACACCCGGAGGTCCAGAAACTCGTGGGCAGGCTCAAGTTCAGGACGAGCTACGCACAGAACGTGTACGCCCATTCCCTCGAGGTAGCCTTCATCTGCGGGATAATGGCCTCTGAGCTCGGCCTTTCGACAAAGCTGGCGAGACGGGCCGGCCTTTTGCATGATATAGGAAAGGCCGTGGACCACGAGATAGAGGGTTCCCATGCAGAGATAGGCGCCGACCTCGCGAAAAAGTACGGGGAGTCGCCGAAGATAGTTGCGGCCATAGCCCAGCACCACAATGACAACCCGGAGACAATCCTCGGGGTTTTGATCCAGGCCGCAGACACCCTCTCGGCTGCACGTCCCGGCGCGAGAAGGGAGATGCTCGAGAGCTATGTAAAGAGGCTTGAAGACCTGGAGAAGATAGCCAGGAGCTTCAAGGGGGTGGAGAAGTCCTATGCCATGCAGGCCGGTAGGGAGATAAGGATAATGGTCAACTGCAATTCGGTCACAGACGAGGGCGCAGTGGTGCTCTCCAAGGATATAGCAAAGAAGATAGAAAAGGAACTCAGCTACCCGGGACAGATAAAGATCAACGTCATAAGGGAGACAAGGGCGGTCGATTACGCCAAGTAAGCTCATTAAATAAAAAATAAAAAAATAAAAGATAAAAACCCTCTTGCCGGAACTAAAGAAGGCTCTCTCGTTCGAGGAGGAAAGAATATCGCCGGGCCCTGGCTCGTTTATGCAAAAAAGGTTGACGGCGATATTTTTTTGTGAGAGGGTTTTATCTGAAATAAAGGCCGACCGGACCGCGTTTGGAAAACCGGTTTCAGGCCCGCGGGGAAAAAAGCCGTGGCCAAGCCAGTTAAAATACTTTTTATCGGGGATATCATAGGCAGGCCCGGAAGGCTGGCCGTAAAAAAGGCGCTTCCCGGACTCAAAGACATGTATTCCCCGGACATCGTAATCGCCAACGGAGAGAACGCGGCGGGGGGCTTCGGCATTACGCCCGATCTGTTCGAGGAACTCATGGACCTGGGCGTGGACGTGGTAACGTCGGGAAACCACATCTGGGACAGAAAAGAGATTCTGGCCCTCATCGACTCCACCGACAGGCTCTTAAGGCCGGCCAACTACCCTCCAGGCACACCTGGAGCCGGCTCCACTCTCTTCGAGTGCCCCTCGGGGGCCCTTGTGGGAGTGGTAAATTTGAGCGGGAGGGTCTTCATGGACAACGTCGATTGCCCCTTTACCGTGGGCGAGCGTATCGTTGATGGTCTTAGAAAGGAAACGCCCCTGATAGTCGTGGACATGCATGCCGAAACTACCTCCGAGAAAAACGCCATGGGGTTTTTTCTTGACGGCCGCGTAAGCGCCGTCGTGGGTACCCACACGCATGTTCAGACCTCGGACGAGAGGATACTGGAAAAGGGCACGGCATACATAACCGATACGGGAATGACAGGGCCCATGGACTCTGTCATAGGGATTGAAAAGGAGTTGGTTATAAAGAGATTTTTGACACAGATGCCTTTGAGGTTCGAGGTCGCAAAAAAGCAAATCGAGTTCCAGGGGGTAGTTATAACGGTTGATGTGGAAAACGGAAGGGCGAGCGGCATAGAAAGGATAAAAAAACAGGTGGACGGAGGCCGGGTGGAGGCAGGGAAGTGATCGTGGGAAGCTTATGAAGCCCGAAAAACAGCTCGAAATAATAACAGGGGGGGCCGAAAGGCTCGTAAGCGAGGAGGAGCTTACCAAAAAGCTCAAGGTTAGTTACGAGTCCGAAAGGCCGCTCAGGGTAAAGGCGGGATTCGACCCCACGGCCCCGGACATACATCTGGGCCACACGGTACTCATTCAGAAGCTCAAAAACTTCCAGGACCTCGGCCACCAGGTCGTACTCGTAATTGGCGACTTTACGGGGATGATCGGAGATCCTTCGGGGACCTCGGAGACGAGAAAGCCCCTTACAAGGGACGAGGTTAATGCCAACGCGGAGACTTACAAGGCACAGGTATTCAAGATACTGGACATGGAAAAGACCGAGGTCGTCTTCAACAGCGAATGGATAGAGAGGCTCACGATAGCCGATCTTATAGGGCTGGCGTCGAGGTACACCGTTGCCAGGATGCTCGAAAGGGACGATTTTCAAAACCGCTATCGCGACGGGCGTCCGATTGCCATACACGAGTTCCTCTACCCGCTGATACAGGGCTATGACTCGGTTGTCCTCAGGGCCGACGTGGAACTCGGGGGCACAGACCAGCTCTTTAACCTCCTCGAGGGTAGGGCCCTTCAGAAGGACTTCGGCCAGGAGCCCCAGGTCGTCTTGACCATGCCGCTTCTTGTAGGTACGAATGGAACTATAAAGCCCTCTAAGCTGCCGATAGGAGCCGAAGCAGTAAGGCCTCCGGGGGCAACAATCACTATGGAACTAATGGGGAAAAAGATGAGCAAGACAGAAGGTAATTATATAGGTGTTACAGAGCCGCCTTCCGAGATATTCGGTAAAATAATGAGCATATCCGATGAACTTATGTCGCACTATTATGACCTTCTAATGGTTGATGATCCGGAAAAAAAAGTGGACTCGGACCGGCCTTTCTTCTACGGTAGCAAATTTTACACACAGGTGTACCTGCACCCGAAGGAAGCCAAGGAACACCTTGCCTTTGAGATTACGGCACGTTTTCACGGTAAGAATGAGGCCGAGAAGGCGAGGGCGGGGTTTAAGTCACTTTTTGTTAAAAAGGAGCTCCCCGAGGATATCGAAGAGGTGAAAATAGCAAAGGACGGCGAAGAGATGTGGCTTCCTCGAGTTATGGCCGACGCAGGTCTTGCTAAGAGCACCTCCGAGGCCAAGAGACTAATTAAGCAAGGAGGGGTGAAGGTTGATGGCATGCGGGTGAGTGATCCGGAAGGAGAGGTGAAAACAGACAAAATTTTACTTATTCAGGTTGGTAAAAGGACCTTTAAGAGGGTTGGTTTTAGTTTAGTCGATTTTTGAAGTTTTATTTTACCACGTGGACAAGGGTAAAGGATAATAAGGCCCGGGGGCCCACGTTGGGAGGGCTTTTGTTACAGGTAGGAAAAAGGGCCTTTAAAAAGGTCAAATTCGAGAAAGAATCTTCTTGACAAGGGCTTTTAAAATCAGCATAATAGTCAATCTTGTCGAGCTATATTCAGGGTCGTTCTTTCCTTGACAATAAGAGTACTTGGTGGTATCATATAAATTGGGAGATTGTTCTTTGAAAACTAAATAGCAAGCATGGGTCATCTGTCGAATTCTTAATCCAATCAGCAATTTAAATTGGAGAGTTTGATCCTGGCTCAGAGCGAACGCTAGCGGCGTGCTTAACACATGCAAGTCAAGCGAGAAAGGGGGCTTCGGCTCCTGAGTAAAGCGGCGCACGGGTGAGTAACGCGTGGATAATCTACCCTCGAGCGGGGTATAACCCGCCGAAAGGCGGACTAATACCGCATAAGACCACGGGACTTATGTCCAGTGGTCAAAGGTAGGGACCCTTCGGGGCCTGTCACTTGAGGATGAGTCCGCGTCCCATCAGTTAGTTGGTGAGGTAACGGCTCACCAAGGCTAAGACGGGTAGCTGGTTTGAGAGGACGATCAGCCACACTGGCACTGGAACACGGGCCAGACTCCTACGGGAGGCAGCAGTGGGGAATCTTGCGCAATGGGCGAAAGCCTGACGCAGCGACGCCGCGTGAGGGAAGAAGGCTTTCGGGTCGTAAACCTCTGTCAGGGGGGAAGAAACTTCCATTGGTCAATAGCCTTTGGGATTGACGGTACCCCCGGAGGAAGCATCGGCTAACTACGTGCCAGCAGCCGCGGTAATACGTAGGATGCAAGCGTTGCTCGGAATCACTGGGCGTAAAGAGCGCGTAGGTGGCCCGGCAAGTCAAGGGTGAAATCCCTCGGCTCAACCGAGGAATTGCCTTTGAGACTGTCGGGCTTGAGTACGGGAGAGGGAAGCGGAATTTCTGGTGTAGCGGTGAAATGCGTAGATATCAGAAGGAACACCGGTGGCGAAGGCGGCTTCCTGGACCGATACTGACACTGAGGCGCGAAAGCGTGGGGAGCAAACAGGATTAGATACCCTGGTAGTCCACGCCCTAAACGATGGGCACTAGGTGTGGGGACCGTTAAGGTCTCCGTGCCGCAGCTAACGCATTA
Source organism: Deltaproteobacteria bacterium (assembly GCA_030594025.1). Lineage (GTDB taxonomy): Bacteria > Desulfobacterota > GWC2-55-46 > GWC2-55-46 > JAUVFY01 > JAUVFY01. The sequence continues at coordinate 12,140 of JAUVFY010000022.1, forward strand.
AGTGCCCCGCCTGGGAATTACGACCGCAAGGTTAAAACTCAAAGGAATTGACGGGGGCCCGCACAAGCGGTGGAGCATGTGGTTTAATTCGACGCAACGCGAAGAACCTTACCTGGGCTTGACATCCGGAGAATCCCCTGGAAACAGGGGAGTGCCCTTCGGGGAATTCCGTGACAGGTGCTGCATGGCTGTCGTCAGCTCGTGCCGTGAGGTGTTGGGTTAAGTCCCGCAACGAGCGCAACCCTTACCCCTAGTTGCCATCGGGTAATGCCGGGCACTCTATGGGAACTGCCAGCGTTAAGCTGGAGGAAGGTGGGGATGACGTCAAGTCATCATGGCCCTTATGTCCAGGGCTACACACGTGCTACAATGGCCGGTACAGAGGGCTGCAAACCCGTGAGGGTGAGCCAATCCCAAAAAGCCGGCCCCAGTTGGGATCGCAGTCTGCAACTCGACTGCGTGAACGTGGAATC
>JAUVFY010000180.1 GCA_030594025.1 Deltaproteobacteria bacterium
GACAGGAACGCAAGGGACATGATAGAGCTCTATCAGCTGGCAAAAGCCATGAACTTAGAGTTTGCCACTGCCGCGGTACACAACTCCTACTACTTCCATAAACACGATAACGTCATAACCAGGACCGACGAGGTCACAAGGTGCTTTGAAGAGCTCATCGGGGAGCTACTGAGAACGAGGAGGGTAAAGAACTGGTTCAGGGCGTATTTCAATTACGGCCTCATTAACTACATAAAAGGCCGGCCGAGGCTTCTGCCGTGCGAGGCGGGTATTGAGAACTTCTTCTTGGACCCCTGGGGGGAGGTAAGGCCCTGTAACGGCATGGAAGAGGGTATCTGGATGGACAGCATGGGAAACCTGAACGAAAAATCCTTCCCGGAGATATGGAACAGTGAAAAGGCCAGAGAGGTAAGGGAAAAGGTAAAGAATTGCCCGAAGAACTGCTGGATGATAGGCACGGCCGCGCCGGTTATGAAAAAATATTTTCGCGTGCCTCTTGGGTGGGTGGTGAAGAACAAACTCAGGACTCTTTTCGGCAAAAGGCCGAATCTTGAGTAAAGCAGCTTATGGAAAAATTAAAAATAGCCGTTCTCGGCACGAGGGGCTTCCCGGAAGTTCAAGGTGGGGTTGAGAAGCACTGCGAGGAACTCTACCCAAGGCTCGCAGGTCTCGGGTGCGACGTTACGGTCTTCACAAGGACCCCTTATATCCCGAAGGAAAAGAGAAAGGGGCAGTGGAGGGGGGTCAAGTTTACCCACCTCGGGTGCATGAGGACGCAATCACTCGAGGCCGTAACGCATACGTTCCTGGGGATCATAAAGGCCAGAAAGCTATCGCCCGACATACTGCACATCCATGCAATAGGACCGTCACTTTTAAGCCCACTGGCAAAGCTAACGGGGCTCAAGGTTGTAGTAACGCACCACGGCCCGGATTACGAAAGGGATAAGTGGGGGAGTTTTGCTAAATTCATGCTCAGAAAGGGGGAAATGCTCGGCGTGCTTTACAGCGACGGTATTATAGCGATATCCAGAGGAATAAAAGAACTTGTAAAGGATAAATATGGAAGAGAGGCCGTTTTTATCCCCAACGGTGTAAACAATTCTTCCAGGGTTCCTCCGGGCACAGAGTTGAGAAGATGGGGGTTGGAGGCCGGGGGGTACGTATTCACTGCCTGCAGGTTCGTTCCCGAAAAGGGGCTCGGTGATCTGATAGAGGCTTACAGGGGAGTTGAAGACCCGCCCTTTAAACTGGTCATAGCGGGGGATGCGGACCATGAAACAGATTATTCCCGGGGATTGAAGAGGCTCGCTTCGGAGACCGGGGGTGTGGTCCTTACGGGGTTCGTAACCGGAGAGAGGCTGGCCGAGCTCTTCTCCAACGCCGGGCTCTTCGTTCTGCCCTCTTATTATGAAGGGCTCCCCATAACGCTTCTTGAGGCCTTGAGCTACGCCTTGCCGGTCATGGTGAGCGACATCCCCCAGCACAGGGAGGTCCCCTTGAGCGAGTTCAGGTATTTTGAAAAAGGAAACGTCAGGGCGCTTTCCCGGGCCCTCGTGGAGGGTCTTTCGAGGTCCATAACAGAGGCCGAAAGGCAGAGGTATCTCTCACTCGTTAAAACCGACTATAACTGGGATACAATCGCATCGAAGACTCTTCAAGTGTACAGAGAAGTTATTCGATGAAAAACGGTTCTTCTAAAATCACCCCTGAAAAAAAATTCCCCCGAAACCGGCTGTGGGCCATCATAACGGTCTACGTGGCCTTCATCTATCTTACGCTTCCCGTTATGAGGCCCGTGCTTAACTTCCTCTACGAAGCCCTTGGAAAAGAGGCCCTGAGCGTGGGTGTAAACGGCCTGCTTGCGCTGGCCATAGTATCTTTTTCCATATATGTATATAAAAGCGGCTTTCGTGTGTACCCGAGGCTCGCTTTGATTTTTTTAATCATGCTCGCAGGGGGTTTTGTTGCGATGGGCCTGGATATCCCCGAGGAAAGGGTCCATTTCCTGGAGTACGGGGTTCTGGGCCTTCTGGTTTTGAAGGCCACAGGTGTAGATTCGATCAGGTTAGTTCTTTATTCCGTTATCCTTGTTTCCCTGATCGGGGCTGTTGAGGAGCTCATCCAGTGGTCTCTGCCGAACAGGGTCGGCGACATGAGGGATGTACTCATGAACGTCTTCGGCGGCTCATTGGGCATAGGCGTGGGCTGGTTGTGGTATGGAAGGGTATAAGAGGCTGACATATAGAGTTCTTCTTTCCATTTTTCTTATCCTCGCCACCGCATCGACGGCAGGGGCGGAGCGGGGGCTCACCGTCGTCTTCCTGGACGTGGGAGAGGGCGATGCGGTCTATGTGGAGACCCCCACAGGCGAAAAAATCCTCATCGACACCGGAAACCCCATAACCGGAGGTTATGTCGCGGAGTTCCTCGATGAGAGGGGGGTTAGCAGGGTCGATAGTGTTTTTATCACCCACCCCCACCCGGACCACATGGGGGGTATTTTCCATATCCTGGCCCGCTTTGAAGTGGCGAGCGTATATGATAACGGCCAGCCCGTGCCCGAGGGGCCGGGCTCTGAAATATACCGCTGGTACGCGGAGGCCGCAAGGGGGGCGAACTACAGGGCCCTTAAGGCGGGGGACACGTTAAGCTGGGGTTCTGTTAGGGTCGTGGTCCTGTGGCCAGAGCCCCCATTATCGCCCAAACCACCTTTATTGAATGACTGGAACGCCAACTCCCTGGTCCTGAAGCTCGTCTACGGCGAGACATCTTTTCTCCTGGCCGGGGACGCCACCGGAGTTGTAGAAAAGGCGCTTATTCGCGGGGGGGTTGAGCTCAGGGCAAAGGTCCTCAAGGTGGGCCATCACGGGGCCCTGGATGCTACGGGAAAAGATTTTTTAGAGGCCGTCTCTCCGGCCTATGCGGTTATTTCCGTCGACGAGGGAAATATCCGCGGCTACCCCGATGAAAAAATCTTGAAAAGGCTTGAAAAGAGAGGAATAGAGACCCTGCTTACAAAAAGCC
>JAUVFY010000125.1 GCA_030594025.1 Deltaproteobacteria bacterium
CAGCAAGAAAGTAATAGGTGGGGTAGCAAACGAAAGGACTGAAAATCTAATTTTCCTCAAAGAGCTTATTGAGGCGGGAAAGATAAAATCGGCCATTGATAGACGCTATCCGTTGGAACAAATTGCCGAGGCTCATAGCTATGTTGACAAAGGGCACAAAAAGGGAAATGTAGTAATAAAAATTTAATAGTTTAACTAATTTTTTCATTTGTATTTTGGATTTCTGAGCTGCCCCCCTAAAATCGGGCCAGGAGAATTAATAAGTACTACCAGAAATCTTTAGTTCTGAGCCTTAATCTAACCTGAAGAGTTGTAGGTGAAATAGAGAATTTTAGACTGATCTTTTTAGACTGTGCAAAACAGCCCCAAGGCCATTAAGATCCTGGGGCTTTTTTAATATTCTGGGGACAGTCCGGGGACATAATTTTAAAGGGTTAGCAATTTGCTAACCCTTTGTTTTTATTAAAAAGAAGGTGGCTGGGGGACCAGGATTCGAACCTGGGTAGACGGATCCAGAGTCCGCCGTCCTGCCGCTAGACGATCCCCCAACCGGTTTTCTTTTACAATTTATTGTAAATCGGCCCCGTAGTCAAGGGGGATTTTTATTGACAAGTCGAACTCAACTCCTGTATATTTTTCATTTAATGGAGGGGGTCAGGATGAAGCTCAATATACAGGAGATCCCCGAGGAGGGCCTTACCCTTGAGCTCTCCGTGGACGAAACCACCGTTACGGAACTGGCGAGTTTGGACGCTGAAGGGGTTCAATACAGGTTGCTTAAACCCCTTAAGGCCCATCTGAGAATAAGCCTCGCAGGCTCCATCGTGAGCGTTCAGGGGTCCCTTGAAGCGGCCATATCTGTTAATTGCTCAAGGTGCCTCAAGGGCTTTACCCATACGACTGAGCCGGCTTTTAATCTCTATTACGTCAGGGGCGCAAAGGAGCACGAGGAGCGGGAAAAGGAGCTTACCCCGGAAGAGACGGAGATAAACTACCTCGAGGGTGACATACTCGACACCACCGAGCTTCTCCTCGAGCAGTTCTCCCTTAACTTTGCGATGAAGCCCCTGTGCCGCTCCGACTGCAAGGGGCTCTGTCTGGCTTGCGGTGCGGACCTTAACAAGGGCCCCTGCGGATGCAAAAAGGAGAAGAGGATTGACCACAGGTTTGCAAGTCTAAAGGATTTTAAGGTAAAATAACTGGGGGAACCTTTCTGTAGAAAGGTTTTAATTGAGATAAATCGAGCTCTTTTATACAAACGAACTGCCGGACCGATACGAGCTGTTGTCTTTAATTATAAGTCGATGGCCCCTCCAAAGACTTTTAATTGAAAGGCTTTGTTAGGTTTGTGAAGAAAACGTGGGTATAGGATTCTTATTAACTTACTAAAAAAACGAGGTATTTGAAAAATGCCGAATCCGAGAATAAAACACTCCAGAGCGAGTAGGAATAAACGCAGGAGCCACGACGCTCTTACGAACCCGCCAGCGTCCAACTGTCCCCAGTGCGGTGAACCAAAACGTCCTCACACCGTATGCCCCAGTTGCGGGACATACAAAGGCAGAGAGGTAATAAAGACAACCGAGGGTGTTTAACAGGTGCAAGACCTTCCTTTACTCACAGGCCTTATCCCCGCTTATTCGGGGGATTTCGGTATTCTGGAGTACTGAAGGCCGTGCAAGGCAACAGGGCCTTTAAAGTATCCGGCAGAAGGTCCTTAAAACCCGGACGGCCTTTCTTGTTGACGATTACCCTGCCGGGCAATATTTTATAGGATAGATATGAAGATAGCGGTAGATGCGATGGGCGGTGACTACGCCCCGAAGGTTACGGTCGAAGGTAGCGTTCTCGCTGCAAGCGAAGGCATACCGGTTATCCTCGTGGGCGACCGCGAAAGGGTCGAGGCGGAGCTTGAAAAGCACGATATCAGGGAGCTACCCATCTCCGTAAAGCATGCCCCCGAGGTCGTGGGCATGGAGGAGCCCCCGGTTCAGGCCGTGAGGAAGAAAAAGCTCTCTTCCATCAAGGTCTGTTTCGACACGGTCCTTAACGGTGAGGCGAGCGCCGTGGTGAGCGCCGGTAACTCGGGGGCCGCGATGGCCGCAGGCATGTTCACGTTAAAAAAATTGAACGGTGTGGACCGCCCCGCCATAGCCGTTTGCGTGCCCACGCTCAAGGACAAGGCAATACTTCTCGATATGGGCGGTAACGTTGACTGCAAGCCCATACACATCGTCCAGTTTGCGATCATGGGCGATGTGTATGCAAAGTACGTGCTCGGAAGGGACAGGCCCAGGGTGGGGCTCCTTTCCAACTCCGACGAGGAGAGTAAGGGCAATGAACTTACGCGCCTTAGCCACGAGCTCATAAAAAAGAGTTCCATAAATTACGTCGGCCCTGTTGAAGGCAAGGATATCTACAAGGGGGACGTGGACGTGGTCGTCTCCGACGGTTTCGTCGGGAACGTTGTTTTAAAGCTCAGCGAAGGGCTCGTCGAGGCCGTCGTTTCGATGCTTAAAACCGAGATCGAGCAGAGCCCCCTTGCAAAACTCGGCTACTTCTTCGCCAGGGGGGCCTTCAAGAGACTCAAAAAGAAGATAGACTATTCGGAATACGGCGGGGCCCCGCTTCTGGGCATAGACGGAAACTGCATAATAAGCCACGGCGCTTCTTCCTCCAAGGCCATAAAGAACGCCATATTCAGGGCCTCCGAGAACGTAAAGGGTAAGGTAAACACCCACCTCATGGAAGAACTCGAAAAGAACAAAGACCTCGAAAGACTGGCCCAGATGCCGGTTTGACCAGGGGCGAAGCGATGACAACGACCAGGGCACGGATAACCGGCACAGGCTCTTATGCACCCCCGAAGGTCTTGACCAACAAAGACTTAGAGAAGATGGTCGAGACCACGGATGAGTGGATTACGACCCGGAGCGGCATAAAACAGAGGCGCATAACGGTAAACGAAAAGACCTCCGAGGTGGCGGCAAAGGCCGCCAGAAGGGCCCTTAAGGCGGCCGGTGTGCTTCCGAGAGAAATTGACCTCGTTATAGTGGGCACGGTAACCCCGGATAACGTATTCCCTTCCACCGCGTGCTTTGTTCAATCCATCCTGGGAGTAAAGAGCGGCGTGCCGGCATTCGATGTCTCGGCCGCATGCTCCGGTTTCCTCTATGCCATGGACATCGCCGACAAGTATATCAAGGCGGGCATTTCAAAGAGGGCGCTTGTCGTAGGGGTGGACATATTCTCGAGGATAATCGACTGGAAGGACAGGTCCACCTGTGTGCTCTTCGGTGACGGTGCCGGGGCCGTGGTCCTTAAACCCTCGAGCGGGAAAAAAGGAATACTCTCTTCCCATATATACTCCGACGGACGGCTCTGGCAGATGCTTTACACGACCGAGTCGATCCCCCCGAACCCTTTCGAGACAAAGGGTAAATCAAACCCGGAATGCCACCCTTACGTTAGAATGAAGGGTAACGAGACCTTCAAGGCCGCCGTAAGGAACATGGAGGAGGCATGCCTTAAGGTCATGAAATTGAATAGACTTAAGCCCAAAGACATAGGCCTTCTAATACCTCACCAGGCGAATATAAGGATTATGAACGCCATAAAGGACCGGCTAAAGCTCTCCGACGAACAGGTCTTTTCCGACATAGAAAAGTACGGCAACACCTCTGCTGCGTCGATCCCCCTTGCCCTCGATGAGGCCGTGAGAGAAAAGAGAATAAAAGCTGGCGACGTCGTTTTATTCGTCTCTTTCGGGGGGGGGCTTACATGGGCCTCGGCAGCTGTGAGATGGTGATTTACGCTTAATGTAGAATATTAACTAATTTATATAATTGTTTGAAAAAAATGAAAAAAATTGCTTTTATATTCCCGGGCCAGGGCTCCCAGTTCGTGGGCATGACCAGGGAGTTATATGATAACTATCCGGTTGCGAAAAAGACCTTCGAAGAGGCTGACGATGCCCTTGGCTTCGGACTCAAAGGGGTCGTCTTTGACGGCCCGGCAGAGCTTCTAAACCGTACCGAGAACACACAGCCCGCGCTTTTGGCCGCAAGCACAGCCGCTCTAAGGGTATTAAGGGAAAACCTCGATATAGAGCCGAGCCTTGTCGCGGGGCACAGCCTCGGCGAATACACGGCCCTCGTCGCAGCAGGGGCCATGGCCTTTAAAGACGCCCTGAGGGTCGTCCGCCTGAGGGGCAGATTCATGCAGGAGAGTGTGCCCGAGGGGGTGGGCAAGATGTCGGCCGTCGTGGGTGCGGAGATAGAAAAGATTATTGATATCTGTAAAGAGGTATCCGGCACGGGAAGTGTCGCGGTCCCGGCAAACATAAACACCCCGGAACAGCTCGTTGTCTCCGGACACACGGAGGCCGTCGACAGGGCCGCAGCGGCCGCTAGGAAGAGCGGGGCGAGGAAGGTCGTGGAAC
>JAUVFY010000103.1 GCA_030594025.1 Deltaproteobacteria bacterium
GGAGATCTTCTCCCTCGTCAGAACCTTCTTTATCTCATCGTACTCGTAGACCACCTCGAGCGGGCCGAAACAGAACTCGCATACGTGGAGGGCCTTTTTAGGGTACTCTTTACCGCACTCCCTGCACCTAAGGGCCTTGATATAACTCATCTACTGCCTCCCTTTTTTATTCACCGTTTTTTGAGAGGATTTTAGTTAAGCATGGAAAACAGGGGGGATTATAGGCCAAAAAAAACCCCCTTCTTGAAGCTAAGAAGAGGTTTTAATTTAAAAACCGCTCCTTATCTTCCAAGGCCTTTCATCTGGTCCCCCTAATGAACGAGGCACTTTAAATGCCCGTGGCATTTCAAAGCCCCCCGGAGACCAAATTAAGTTAAAACCTTGCTGGAGGTAGCACCTGTCGTTCCGTCCTCTGGCGGAACCGGTTGCTGTGGCGTCACCGGGCCAGTTCCCTCGGCCACTCTTGATAAGAAGTCAATACAATTTATATATATAGTATAAGGAAATGCTTTTTGTCAAGGGAAAAATGGTTAGCGATAATAATGCGACATGGGTTGAAGATTAAAAAAAGAGCCTCAACACGAGAGCTTCGCATGTTGCGGCCCTTTAAAACCTGGTCGGGGCGAGAGGATTTGAACCTCCGACCACTTGCACCCCATGCAAGTGCGCTACCAGGCTGCGCTACGCCCCGATAATTTTCTGAGCTACATTAAATCGAATTAAATTGAATTAAAACTCTTTTTATAAAGCGGTAAGGAGCTTCTTTATGGAGCTCAGTTCCTTTCTTATGTTCTTCAAGGCGTTCTGGTACTGGGTTTCGCTGAACGGGAAGGCGAGCTGTTTTATCTTCTCCCGCTTTACTTCCTTTATCTTCTTTTTCGCGCCCTCGAGGGTGAACCCATCTTTATAGAGGAGGTTCTTGATTACAAGGATGGTGTCCAACTCTTCCCTCGTGTAAACCCTCTGCTTTCCGTTCGATTTTCTCGGGCTTATTATCTTGAACTCGGACTCCCAGTACCTGAGCACATAGGGCTTTACCCCCGTGAGCTTCGAAACCTCGCCGATCTTAAAATAACGCTTTTCCGGTATATTTATCATGGTCCTTTCAAACTTCGGTCAATAAGAGCGTTGTTTTCGGCCCCCCCCCGGGCTTGTGCCCGTAACCATCCCGAAAAAGGGTTCCAGCCTGCTGCGATAAAAAAATCCGGTCAGCTCCCGGAGTTTACCGACTTTTTAAGTATCTGGCTGGCCTTGAAGGTCATGACCTTCCTGGCCCCGATGGTTATCTCGTCGCCCGACTGTGGATTCCTGCCGCGCCGGGACTTTTTGTGTCTTACAGAGAAGTTGCCGAAACCTGAGACCTTTACCTTTTCACCCTCTTCGAGGGTTGTCTTAATGGTATCGAAGATCTGGTCGATTACCTCTGCAACGTCCTTTTTAGAGTATCCAACCTTTTCGAAAGTAGCCTCCACGAGGTCAGCCTTAGTCATAAATCCCTCCTGTTACTTACTTTCTTTCTCTTTGTTTCTGTTTAGCCCTTGCGGATTTCCGCGCCGAATCTTTGCTCCAGGGTCCTGGCAACAAGTGAATGTATCCCATCAACCTCCTGTTGCTTGAGCGTTCTCTCACTGGAGCGGTACACGACCCTGAGGGCCATGCTCCTTTTGCCCCCGGGGATATTCCCACCATAGTATACGTCAAAAAGCATAACATTTTCAATAAATTTTGTGTCCAGGGCCCGAATGGCACTCAATATTCCCCCGTAGGGTATGTCTTCGTCAACGACAAAGGCGATATCCCTCGTGCTCTCGGGGTACCTGGCAAGGGCGCTGTAGAGCTTCGCTTCGCCGACGAGCTCCGCTATAGGGGGTATGTCGAGCTCGAAGACGAAGGCCGGGGCCTTAAGCTCGAACCTGTGGCAAATGTCCGGGTGCGCCTCGCCTAAGATGCCGGCCTTCTTGCCCTTCAATTCAAGGAACGCGCTCTTTCCGGGATGGAGCGAGGCCCCGGTCGGTCCTGCCTTTACCTCCGCGTAGGCTTCTATACTCAGACCCTCCATGAGCCTTTCTACCACACCTTTTACATCGTAGAAGTCAACGGCTTCGCCCGGGACGTTCCACGACTCTGGTCTTCTCGGGCCGTACATGAGGCCCCCCACCTTCCACCTCTCCTCCTGAAGGTCCTTTCCAGTTATGAACACGGGGCGCAGCTCGAAGACCCTTATGTTTGTATTTTTCCTCGCAAGGTTCCACACGAGGGTATCCACGAGCGAGGGGATCAGACTGTCCCTCATAATGGACTGCTCTTCGGTCAGAGGGTTCAGGAGGGTAACGCCCTTTTTGTCCGCAGGGCCCGTAAGGCTAAAGGTGAGTTCAGATACGAAGCTATAGTTTATAACCTCGAGGAACCCGGAAGCTACGAGTAACTCCCTCAGCCTCTTTCTCACCAGGAAGGCCTTGTCCGCCATTGTCGGGGCCGCCGGGACAGAAGGTAACGTGACGGGCACTTTATCGTATCCTACAAGCCTTGCGACCTCTTCGACGAGGTCTTCCTCGCGCTTTATGTCCATCCTGAAAGAAGGAGGCACTACGGAAAGCTCACCCTTTTCCCCGGCGGCCTTGTACCCTATGCCGAGGCTTTTAAATATCTCCTTTACCCGCCCCTCGTCCAGTTCTATGCCCAGGACACTACCGGCCCTCGAGGTCCTGAACCGCACACTCTCGGGCTCGAGCTTCTTTGGATATGCATCCACAACACCCTTTAAAACGCTCCCTCCGGAAAGCTTGGCCAGAAGGTGTGCGGCGAAATCCAGGGCCTTTCTCACCCCCTCAACATCCACGCCCCTTTCGAACCTGTAGGACGAGTCCGTGGGTAGGGCTAACCCCCTCGAGGTCCTCCTCACGCTCGTGGGCTCGAACCATGCGCTTTCAAGGAGTATTTTTTTGGTCGTGATGCGTACCGCGGATTCGTTTCCTCCCATGACACCCGCAATGGCCACGGGATCTTTTGCATCGCTTATGACGAGCATCCCGTCCGAGAACTTCCTCTTTACACCGTCTATGGTCTCGATTGTCTCGCCCTCTTCAGCCGTCCTCACCCTGATGGTTCTTTGCTCTAACCTTTCGAGGTCAAAGGCGTGGAGCGGCTGGCCGGTCTCGAGCATCACGTAGTTCGTGATGTCAACGATATTGTTTATCGACCTTATCCCCAGGGCCTCGAGCCTCCTTTTCATCCACTGGGGGCTATCTCTGAGCGTTACACCTTCAACTACTCTCCCCGTGTATCTCCGGCAAAGCTCCGGGGCCTCGATACCTATCGTTACGGCCTTTTCAACAGGGCCGCCGGTCTCTTTGACTTGAACAGCCTTATCAAGAAATTTCGAACCCGTAACGGCACTTATCTCGCGGGCGAGCCCCTTTATGCTCAGGATATCGGGCCTGTTGGGCAGGACCGAAACCTCGATGAGGGTGTCAGAAAGACCCAGGTGAGTGTTTATGTCCATCCCCAAAGGGGTATCCCCCGGCAGAATCATTATCCCCTCGGAGCTTTCCGCGAGCCCGAGCTCAACCTCGGAACACATCATCCCGCCCGAGGTAACGCCTCTAATCCTGGTCTTTTCAATCTTTACCCCGCCCTTTAGTTCCGCCCCTGGCAGCGCAAGAGCCACCTTGTCGCCAGCCTTCATGTTCGTTGCACCGCAAACTATCGTGTAGCGCTCGGTGTCCGTTTTAACCTCGCAGACCGTCAACTTGTCCGCAGCCGGGTGTTTTTCGATCGTTAGTATCTCGGCCGTGACCACCCCTTTTATGGCGGAGGGAGCGGGTGTAACGGCCTCGACCTCTATGCCGGACATTGTAAGCCTTTCTGCGAGCTCTTCCACAGAAAGAGCGGTGTCCGTATACTCTTTAAGCCAATTGTAACTGTAGCGCACTCTTTCTTACCCCTCGGGTTTTTTCAGCCGGGCCGGCCAACCCGGTGAACTATCTTTCCTCCACATGAGTGCCGTCATCAGACAGGGCCTGGGCTGAATTTAAAGGTTTTAATGTTGTGTGGGCAGCGCAATGGCTCAGAACTGTTCTAAGAATCTCACGTCGTTCTCAAAAAAGAGCCTTATATCGTCTATCCCGAACTTGAGCATCGCTATGCGCTCTATGCCGAGGCCGAAGGCAAAGCCTGTAAACTTTTCTGCGTCGTAGTTTACAAAACGGAAGACCTCGGGGTGTATCATCCCGCAACCGAGTATCTCAAGCCATCCGCTCTCCTTGCATACACGGCATCCCGAGCCGCGGCATATGACGCACTGGATATCCACCTCGGCGCTCGGTTCGGTAAATGGGAAAAAACTTGGCCTGAACCTGATATCCCGGTCTTCACCGAAAAGGCGCTTTAGAAAGTGGGTGAGCACTCCTTTGAGGTGGCCGAAGTTTATACCTTCGTCTACCATGAAACCTTCGACCTGGTGGAACATCGGGGTATGTGTCAGATCAGAGTCCCGGCGGTAAACCGTGCCCGGGGCGATTATCCTTACTGGAGGGGGGTGCTTTTCCATCACCCTTATCTGCACGGGTGAGGTGTGGGTACGGAGGCAGACATCGGGGGCGATATAGAATGTATCCTGCATGTCTCTTGCAGGATGGTCCTTCGGTATGTTCAAGGCCTCGAAGTTATAGTAATCGAGTTCAACCTCGGGACCTTCGGCTATCTCGAAGCCAAGACCCGTGGATATGTCTATAACCTCGTCAAGGACCTGGGTTATGGGGTGGGTTCTTCCGAGGCGCTCGCGTCTTCCCGGAAGCGTTACGTCGAGCTTTTCTCTGGTGAGGCGTTGTTTTTTCTCTTCATCCTGGAAGCCCTCGAGTAGCTTAGCTATCTCCTGTTCGGCCTTTTTCTTAACCCTGTTTATCGCTTCGCCCGCCTGGCGTCTGTCCGGTGGGGGGAGGTTTGCCAGGTCCTTTATGAGGGAGGCGAATTCACCCTTTCTGCCGAGGTACTTCGTCTTTATGCCGAGCACGTCTTGTTTCCCTGCTGCCCCCTTGAGCTCGGCTGAAATCTCCTTTTCGAGCTTTTCCAGTCTCTCTGTCATTTAGCGAGGCTTGCCTTCGCAACTTCTACAACCTTCGAAAAACCGGCAGGGTCTCTAACGGCCATATCCGCCAGGACTTTTCTGTTGATGGCCACCTCGGCCTTTGTAAGGCCCTCTATCAACCTGCTGTACGATATGCCGTCGAGCCGGGCCTGGGCGTTTATCCTTGCTATCCAGAGCTTTCTGAAATCCCTCTTTTTGGCCCTCCTGTCCCTGTAGGCGTACTGGAGTGCCCTGTCCACGGCCTCTGTGGCGCTGCGGTATAGTTTGCCCCTTGCGCCCATGTAGCCCTTGGACGCCTTTAAAACCTTCTTTCTCTTCTTCTTCGCGTGAACCGCCCTTTTTACCC
>JAUVFY010000058.1 GCA_030594025.1 Deltaproteobacteria bacterium
ACCCCCACGTCCAGGACCCTTTCGCCGGGCCTTATGTCCATGGACTTTATGGCGTACCTTATCCGCGGGTAGAAGAACCTCTTGAAGACGGCGTCGTAGACGTTCGAATATATGGCGTATATTTTCTTTACAGCTTCGAGTTCCAAATCGGCGGCTCCCCGTTGTAGGTTTGCCTGGAGGGTTTTAATTAATCAAGGTCCTTTACGTATATGACCTTGTCGTCTCCGGGCCTGAAGAAACCCCTTATCCGCGCCTCTTCAGTGTAACCGCAACTACGGTAAAAGCTCCTTACCCCTTCGTAGGAGGGCTGGCCCGAGGTCTCGACTACGAGCATCCGTGCCCCCTCATCTTTTACGACCGACTCAATATGGCTGATGAGCCTCTGGCCGATACCCTTTCGCTGGTGGCCGGCCCCTACGAGTATCCAGTATATCTCGTACACCCCGGAGGCCAGGGCGGCCTTGCCGTAACAGACATACCCCAGCGGTATATCGCGCACCCCCGCAGCGGCGATAAAGAGGTACTCGTCCTGCGAGGGGTCGTTAAAGTATATATCAAGGAGTTCCAGGGCACAATCTTTTTCTTCACGCGTCAGGTTTTCCGAACCCTCTATTATCGAGACCAGAGGGGCCCTATCCCTGGTTATCGCCTTCCTCATGCGAATCGGCACTATCTTGCTCCGCTGTGCTTATTGGTTCCTGGTACCTCGCCGCCGCAACCCTCACTATCTCGCCGATGAGCTGGTGGTATTCCAGACCGGCGCTCTTCGCAGCCCTTGCAAACCCGGCGTCGGTCGATATGTCCGGGTTGGGGTTCACCTCGAGGACCCTTACGCCCCCGTCGGGTGAGAGCCTCATATCGACCCTCGCATAGTCACGGCACCCTATAGCGTCATAGGCCTTGAGGGCAACTTCACCGAGTTCCCTGGCTACCGTTTCAGACACGTCGGCCGGACATACGGGTGGAGAATTTATGTACAAGGGACTCACTGTTATCCACTTGGCTTCGTAACAGCATATCCTGGGCGCCCCCTCCGGAAAGTCCGAAAAATCTATCTCAGAAGGCGGTAGCGCCCTCTTAAGCGTCCCGTTTCCAAGGACCGAGATGTTAAACTCCCTGCCCTCTATATACTCCTCCACGATGGCCGGCTGGCAATAGTTAACCACCACATGTTCGACCCGCTTTTCGAGTTCGTCCATGTTTTTGACCACCGCGTCGGCCTCTATCCCTATGGAGGCGTCTTCCCTCAAAGGCTTTACTATGAAGGGGGGCCGGAGGCCCTCGGGAACTGTAACCGGAAGGTCCCGGGCGACAAAGTAACCGGGCGTGGGGATGCCGCGGCGTGTAAGCACGTCCTTGGTAAGGGCCTTGTTAAGGGCTATGCCCAGGGCCATGGGGCCGCTGCCGGTAAACTTGAGCCCGAAGAGCTCGAGCATGGCTGCCACGTTCATCTCGAAAATGCTGTTTTCAAAGGCCCCCTCGCAGAGGTTGAATACGATGTCGAACGCGTCCTGCCTGAGAGAGCGGACGAAATCATCGAGCCCCCCTTCCTTCAGCGGGGTTACCGATGGGACGAACCCCTCGGCCCTTAAAGACTCGGCCACCACCTCGACGTTCTCGTCCATGCCCCCGAACTCCAACCGCTCCTCTCCCACCTGGACTACGTCACAGCCGTCATCGTTGAATACGATCCTTACCTTCTCCGGTATCATATGCCGTACCTCCTCCTGGCCACTTCGACCACGGTGTTAACGAGGGTGGTGAAGTCCATCCCGCCCGCCCTTGCCGCCTTGGGAAAACACGAGTTCTGCTTCGGGTCCGGGAGGATGCCCGGCAGGGGGTTTAGCTCCAGCACGTGAGGGGTGCCCCCGGAGTCGAGCCTCATATCCGTCCTGCACCAGTCCCTTACCCCGAGGGCATGGAAGGCCCTTTTCGCGGTCTCGGTAATCCTGCCTTCGAGCTCCGCGTCCACCTTCGCGGGACAGGTGAATATATCGAGCGGGGTCTCGGGACGGTCGAGGATCCACTTGGCCTCATAGGAATATATGGGGTTCACGCCTGCGGGAAGGGCGGAATAATTTATCTCCACCGGCGGTAGCACCCTCAGCTCTTCGCCGTTACCCAGAAGAGCCACGGTAAACTCCCTTCCTTCCAGATACTCTTCGACGAGGGCCGGCTGGCCGTACTTATCTATTACGGTAGAGACCTTGCACCTGAGCTCGGCCGGGGACCGGACGATGGAGTCATCCCTTATGCCCTTGCTCGAGCCCTCGTAAAGGGGCTTTACTATGAGCGGGAAGTTCGCCCCCGGGAGGTCTTCTGAAATGGACTCGATAACGAAAAACTCCGGGTTGGGTATGGAGCAGTATGAGAGTATCTGCTTTGCACGGGCCTTGTTCAGGCAAAGCGCGAGCGTAAGGGGCGCCGAGCCGGTATAGGGTATCCCGAGCATCTCCATCATGGCGGGCAGGTGCGATTCCCTGCTCTCGCCGAAGAACCCTTCGGCCATGTTAAAGACGAGCTGGGGTTTCAGTGTCTTCAGTTTTTCGTATGCCCCCGCGTCCGCCTCAACGAGCTCCACCTCCTCGTGCCTCGAAGCAAGGGCCTCCCTTACGCCCTCGATCGTGTCCATGTCGTCCCATTCGGCGTAAAAGTCCTCGGGCAGCCCCTCTTCTGTATCCTTTTTTATATTATATGCGATGGCAAGTCTCATGACAGTTTATGCCGAGATTCGTTTCCAGGGGTCTTCAAGCATCATATGGAACACGCACTCGTTAAAGCTTTACTATATGATGAGCACCGCAGCGGCCACGACCGTCGTGAACCTCGCGTCACCCTTTACTATGGCCGACTGCGTTATGTTGGTGGTCCTTACTATCTTGTCGCTTATCCTGTATATCTCCTTTTTCTCGTCCCAGCCGAGGTTTTCGTCGAGCTCGATGCCCAGGGTCGAGGCGAGCATGGCAGTGGCGAGGTCCTCGGCGTAATCGCCCGCCATCGTGTCGGTCTGGCCGAAGGCGTGGTGCTCGCTCAGGTAGCCGTAAAGCTTCTTGTCATTGGGTATGGCGCACCCCACGGAGGCGGCCAGAAGCCTTCTGGGCTCGTTGCTCGATAGCTTGCTCAAAACACTGTAAACTATCTGGCCCGTCGAAAGCTTCTTAAGACCCTGCCCCCTGGTGATTATCTTGCACCCGGGAGGGAATATGCTCGAGACACTTACGAGGTTGAACTTCTCTATGCCGGCGTCCCTCAGAGCGAGCTCGAAGGAATGGAGCTCCTCTCTGTGGATTCCCACACCCCTGGTGAAAAAAATCCGTTTCGGTACGTTGGTAGTAATCTTTCTCTCTCCTTTTTTTTACGGTTAATAGCTATTTTACTTTTTTTACTTTTTTTATTTTCGTGCCTCAAAGCCCTCGTTTATATATCCCATGAGCTTATAGGCAAGCCTTGCGGCAAGGAAGTCCGGGGCCACGTTCCCGGGTATGGGGCAGAGCTCGACGACGTCGAAGCCCACAACCTTCCGCCTCAAACTAACGCTTCTTAAAAGCCCCAGCACTTCGTACCAGCCCAGCCCGCCCGGCTCGGGCGTGCCCGTAGCCGGCATTACCGAAGGGTCGAAGACATCCAGGTCGATTGTAATGAAGACCTCCTCCTGGAGCTCGTCTGCAACTTCGTCCATTGCCTGCCCCTTTATAATATCGGCTGCATAGTAAGTCTTTATCTCCGGCTTTTCATTTTTTAAGAACTCGGCCTCTTCGGCCGAAAGGCTCCTCACGCCCACCTGTACCAGGGGGCAGAGCTCGCTTATCCTCCGCGCAACACAGGCGTGGTTGAAGGGGCTTTGCTGGTAAGTATCCCTCAGGTCGGCATGGGCATCGAGCTGGAGGACCGATAGTTCCGGATGTAACTCTTTAAGCGCCCCAACTATACCTATGGTTATACTGTGCTCCCCACCTATAACGACCGGGACCCTGCCCTGTTTAAGAATCCGGGCCGTAGCCGCCTGGACCCTCTTTACCATCTCCGGGGGCTCGAGTGTGGTGGCCTCTTCGAGAAGCGCCAATGTTTCTATACCCGCCCTCCAGGGCTCACAGTGAAGCTCCTCGTCATAGAGCTCCATGTGCGTGGAAGCCTCTAAAAGGGCCCGGGGGCCGCCCCTGGCGCCTCTCAAGTAGGTGGCCGTCAGGTCGTATGGGACCGGCAATACGGAAAAACGCGTCTCCTCTGTCTCGTAGTCTTTTCCTTCGAGCCCGCCGAAGTTCACGACCCCTACCACTCCCATATCCTCTTTTTCACCCTGTAAGAGTTCTTAAGGTCCATACTGGGGCGCTTTCTCTTAAAACCCTTCATCCTCTCGGTAAGGGCCGTAACTATCACCGGGAGCGCTATGGTCGTGTCGCAGGCAACGCTCACCCGCCTTGACTTCTTAGCTATCTTTCCCCAGGACTGGGCCTCCTCGAAGGTGCACCCGCTGAGGCCCCCCCAGTGGGGTGAGTCGGCCGTTACCTGCACGGCGTACTTGTGGCCCTGGGCCTTCTTTCCCATCATGTTGGCCGTCACCTCGGCCTGCTGAATGAAGTTCTTGGGCGTGCCCCCTCCCAGGAAGACGACCCCCGAGGCAGTGGCCCGGGCGGCGAGATGGGCCGTCTCCTTTACGTCCCCGATGACGTCGAAAAGGGGATAGTCCCTGCCGTCGGCAAGGGCCACGGCGATACCTATGGAAGAATCCCCTATGGCTGGGCAGTACACGTGAACACCCGCATCATGGGCGGCCGTAATGATACCTTCTGTCTTGGCCCTTTTTTTAAGGTCCTGGCCGAGGAGATAAAAGAACTCCCTCGTGGTATAGGGGCGTCTTTCGAGGCCCATGGAAAATTTATAGATATACTCGTCCGAGGAGTTGAACTCCTCTTCTATCGCATAGACGTCGTACATGCGGTCTATGCCCGAGTCCTTGAGCTCTTTATCGTCCACCGTGTGGCTCCCCTGCCAGTGGAACCGTCCAAGGGTTTCGTGCACGTCGTGAAAGAGGTTCGCCCCGGTCGAGACGAGGCAGTCCATGTACCTGTTCTTTATGAGGTGCACGAGGATGTTCCTCATGCCCGCAGGGACCATCGCTCCTGCAAGGCCGAAAAACACGGTGCACCTTCTCTTCAGCATCTCCTCCCAGACGTCCACCGCGAGCGAGAGGTTTTTGCCCTGGAAGGCCGTATCCCCCATCCTCTTTAGAAGCTCCGATACCCCCTCACGGGGCTTTACGGTAACGGGCCTTACGGGCTTCTTTATGTACTTTTTTCTTCTCTCCAGGTCGAATACGTCGAACCCGACCTTTATACGCTTGGTCCTTTTATTTTTCATGGCAGTCTAATGTATTTTTTTTTGTCTTCCCTGTCAAGGAATTTAACCCCCGGCACACAGAAGATTTTTATTTTCTTATCTTAATAAGCTAAAATAAGCTAAAAAAAGTTAAAATTCAATCCATGGGCCCGGAACCGGCAAGTTCCGAATTCTGTCCGGACGGCTGAAGGTCCTTTATCTTAAGCTGTATGTTCCTCGTGCCCCCCCAATCGTCCATGTAAGGGAAGAAGGCTATATCGAAACCCTTGCCCCTTACGGGGTGCAGGCCCGCGAGACCGAACCCTATGGCGCGCCGCCGACAGCCGTTCTGACTGAGCATAAGCCTCAGGTGTCCCCTGCCCACGACCTCGGTCGTGAGCACGTGTGTGTCCTTTGCGCCGAGCAGCGGTTGACGGTTCGAGGAGCCGAAGGGCGAGAGCCTCTCAATCTCTGAGATAACCCTCGCGTCTATCTCGTCCAGTGTCACGATGGAATCGAGCTCCACCTCGGGCACGAGGTCTTCGTCCGTGAGGGTAGAGTTAAAAAAACCCACGAAGGCGTCGACGAATCCCCCGACATTGTCTTTCCTGACGGTAAGCCCGGCCGCGGCCCTGTGCCCCCCGTACCTTTCGAGAAGGCCCTTTGCGGACTCGAGCCCTTCGAGCACGTCTATACCCTTTATCCCCCTTACAGAGCCCCGGCCCACTCCGGAACTTTCGTCCATGGCGACCAGTACCGTGGGCCTTGTAAAGCGGTCGGCGAGCTTTGAAGCCACGATCCCTATAACACCCGGGTGCCACCTCTCTGATGAGAGCGCTATCCCCCGGGCCTCCCCGGTGGATTCGATCATTGCCAGGGCCTCTTTGAGTATCTTCGCTTCGAGCCTCTGTCTCGAGGAGTTCTCTTCGTCGAGCCTGCGGGCCAATTCAACCGCCTCCTTTTCGTCATCCGTAGTAAAGAGCCTGAACGCCGTTAGTGCGCTTTCGAGCCTGCCCGCGGCGTTTATCCTCGGGGCGAGCTGAAAAGCGATTGCGTCTGTTGTGAGCCTTCCGGGCCTTACGCTCACCACCTCCTTCAACGCCCTCAACCCGGGCCTTTCCGAGCCCTCGAGCACCTTGAGCCCGTGGCTTACAAATACCCTGTTCTCTTCAATCAACGGGACCATGTCCGCTACGGTCCCTATGCAGACGAGGTCAAGGTATCTTTTGAGGTTCGGCGTGGAGTCGTTAAACCAGCCCATCTCCCTCAGCCTGGCCCTTAAAGCCATGACGAGGTAAAACGCCACTCCCACACCCGCCAGGCCCTTGAAAGGAAATCCGCACCCCGGCTGTTTCGGGTTCAGGACCGAATGTGCCGGGGGCAGCTCCGAGGGGACCTCGTGGTGGTCGGTTATAACGATGTCGATACCCAGCGAGTTAGCGAACGTAACCTCCTCGTGGTTTGAGACCCCGCAGTCGACGGTTACGATGACGTTCGCGCCGGCCGTGCCGAGTCTTTTTACGGCCTCAATATTAAGCCCGTACCCTTCCTTCAATCTTTCGGGTATATGGACGATGGGGTCTACTCCGAGTTCCTTTAAAAAAAGGTACAGGAGGGCCGTGGCCGCGGTGCCGTCAACGTCATAGTCGCCGTAAAGGGCGATCTTCTCGCCCTCTCCGATGGCACGGACGATGCGCTCGACGGCCCCACGCATGCCTTTCATGAGGTATGCGTCCCGGAGGTCGTTAAGGGTGGGGGTCAAGAAAGAAAAGGCCCTGTCTCGTTCGACAAGGCCCCTGTTAATCAAAAACTGCGCCGTCAGGGGCAGGATATTGAGCTCCCTGGAGAGAAACCCCTGAAGTTTTTTATCGGCGGGACTGACCTTCCAACGCTTTTTCATTCTTTAACTGAAACCGAACCGCTCAGACATTAATAGATCTTTCTCTCTATAAAATCCCCCCTGGCGGGTCTTGAAAA
>JAUVFY010000178.1 GCA_030594025.1 Deltaproteobacteria bacterium
AAAGTTTTAAAAGCTCGGGCGGCGGCACTGTGTATTCAGTCTTACAGAAATGGCACTTAACTTCCACGGCTTTACCCTTTTTCAAAAAGTCCTCGATATCCTTTCTCCCCAGCGCGGCTATAGCGTCCAGCACCCTGTCCATACCGCAAGGGCAGTAGTAAATGACTTCCTTTTTCTCAAGGATTTTAACGGGAAGTCCCAGGGCCTCCTCCATAATATCCTTCGGGCCGAGGCCTTCTCTGACCATCGAGCTTACGGGGCGGAGCTTTTTTATCCTCTCTTCCAGACGCCCTATCGTTTCCTCCTTCACGCCGGGTAGCGCGTTTATCATGAACCCCCCGGAGGCCTTGACCGAGTTATCTGGGTCCACGTACACACCGAGGGATACCGCGGCTGGTATCTGCTCCGAGACGGTAAGATAATATGCGAGGTCCGTTGCGATCTCCCCTGTCTGCAAAGATACCGTCCCCCGGTAGGGTTCCTTGAGCCCGAGGTCCTTTATAACGTTAAGAAAACCCCTTCCTATGCCTCTGCCCACATCGAGCTTTCCACGCCTGAGCCCCAGGTGCACGTGGGGCCTTTTAATGTAGCCCCTGACCCTGCAAAGCCAGTCCGCATCGGCAACAACACCCTTCAGGGGGCCGTCGCCCTCGACCTGGACGATTACCTTCTGGTCCTGCTTGAGCATCGAAGAAAGAAGCACCGCGGCGCTTATGACCCTTCCCAGCGCGGCCGAGGCCGTAGGACGGGTCTCGTGGATGGACCGTGCCCGTTCAACGGTCTCGGTATCCACGAGACCGACGACAAGAAGTTTCTCCTCTTCAACCGTTCCTTTCAGCAGATAATCCATTTTTACTACACCCCTAACCAATTTATACCTCGAAAGGGAAATAAATCAACCGGCGGTTGTCGGGCGTTGAGGCCGTGTTATACTCTTTATACGGAACGTAAATTGAAGGACATAAAAAATCAGCGCTACACAAGTAAAAAAGCGCTCAGGCAGGTTGTCTGGGACTACATCGAAGAAAAAACGACAGGCGAATCGGGATTATCATAACACCTGAAGGTATCTACAGAGTAAGATGACCGCTATCCGGCTTTCCTTTTATTAATAAGCGGCAGCACCTCTGTTTTCAAAAATGCGGCCTCCTCCTCGACGAATTTTTTATATTCGTCCTTTTTGAACGTATCCGGTCTTACGAAGGCATCCCTCAGGGGCTTGAGCTCTTCCCTGTCCTCCTCTCCGTTCATGACCGCCCAGGCAAGGGTCCATGCCCTTCGTACGTTATCCATGTCATAGCCCCCGCCTCCGAGCGCAACCCAGGGTATGTTGAAGGATTTGAATACTTTTATCGTCTCTTCGAAGCCGTTTGTCGTAAGGTTCATGTGCGTTATGGGGTCAGTGGCGAAGCTGTCGACACCGAGCTGGGTTACCAGGATATCGGGTTCGAAGGCCTCGATGAACTCTGGTACCACTTCTTTAAAACCCATCAAAAAGAGATCGTCTCCAGTATTGGGCGGGAAGGGCAAATTTACAGCATAACCCAGCCCGTCACCCTCTCCCATGTTAGTACAGAAACCCGTTCCCGGGAAGAGCCAGTGACCGCTCTCATGGAGCGATACGGTTAGCACTCTGTCGGTTGTGTAAAATGCAGCCTCCACACCGTCTCCGTGATGGGCGTCTATGTCCACGTAGGCGACCCTTTTACCCAGGCCCACGAGGTACTTTATGGCGACCGCAGGGTCGTTCAGGTAGCAGAAACCCGATGCCCTTCCTGGCATGGCATGGTGGAGCCCGCCCGCTATGTTGAAGGCAATCCTGCACTTAGCCTCAGCAACTAGTTCTGCGGCCTGTACCGAAGCCCCGGTGGAATACGCCGACCATTCGAATACACCCCGGAAAGCCGGGTTGTCCCCGAACCCGAGGCCAAAAGCTAAACCCCCTTGGGGTATTATGCCGGAGTCCGACTCCTTGAGGACCTTTAGATACTCCGGGGTGTGGAAAAGGAGCATCTCGCTCTCTTCGGCCTTCCGTGCCTCTATGAGCTCGCTTTCCGGGAGCCCAAAAAGCCCCTTCTCTTTAATAAGCTCATAGGTGAGCTTGAGCCTCATGGGCCTCATGGGATGGTCTGCCCCGTATGAGAAGGTGCCGAACCTTTCGGTATATATGAAGGCCGTTTTCATCTATTCATACCTTAAAGGTCCTTACGGACGGCAATTCAAAAAACACCCTACTTCTATCACCTCTAATTTTTATTCGTACCTCAAAGCCTCTATCGGGTCCATGCGCGGGGTCCTTACGGACGGCAATTTAAAAAACACCCTGCTTCTATCACCTCTAATTTTAATTCATACCTTAAAGCCTCTATGGAGTCAATGCGAGAGGCCTTACGGACGGCAATTCAAAAATCCCCCTTCTTCTATCACCTCTAATTTTTATTCGTACCTTAAAGCCTCTATCGGGTCCATCCTCGAAGCCTTTCTGGCAGGGTATATCCCGAAGACCAGTCCCACGAGCACCGCGAACAAAAATCCCAGTGTTATCGAATAGGGCGTTATGATCGTTTCCCACTCGCCCATGTAAGATATCAAAGAGGCGAGCGCCGCGCCGAGCCCTATACCGATTGCCCCCCCGCTAACCGTTATAACGAGGGTCTCGATTAGGAACTGCCCGAGTATGTCCTTTCTCCGTGCCCCCACGGCCATGCGTATCCCTATCTCCCTTGTCCTCTCGGTAACGGACACCAGCATTATGTTCATGACCCCGATGCCGCCGACGAGGAGCGAGACCGCCGCTATCCCTGCGAGAAGGGCCGTAAAGGTCTGGGTGGTCTCCCTCCATGTCTGTATGAACTCGGTATAATCCCTTATGTTGAAGTCGGATTCCACTCCTTCGGGTATGCGGTGGCGGGCCCTTAGGAGCCTTTCGACGGATTCCTTCACAAAGGGTATGTTATCGATAGAGTCGACCTGTATATAGACGTCGTGCACGAAGTCCTGCGAGAAGAGCCTCTTCTGGGAAGTCGTAACCGGG
>JAUVFY010000173.1 GCA_030594025.1 Deltaproteobacteria bacterium
AAGATTGTAAAGCTCCTTAACATATGGACCCGGGCCCCGAAGCTCGACGGCTGGGAGAAGATAGTAAGGAAGATAATGAACCCCAGGTACGAGGTTACGATAGGGATAGTCGGCAAGTACGTGGACCTGAAGGACTCGTACAAGAGCCTCCACGAAGCACTCACCCACGGGGGCCTTGCCAACAACTGCAGGGTAAACCTCAAGTATATCGACTCAGAGGAGATAGAGAAGAAGAACCCCCGGAGCTTCTTGGAAGAGGTCGACGGGGTTCTGGTGCCGGGCGGGTTCGGGAGCCGAGGCATAGAAGGCAAGGTAAGCGCAATAAAGTATGTGAGGGAGGAGGGGAAACCCTTTTTCGGGATATGTCTCGGGATGCAGATGGCGGTCGTTGAGATAGCGAGGGACCTTGCGGGCATGCCCGGCGCGAACAGTTCCGAGTTCGACCCCGAAACCAGATACCCTGTAATAGATTTGATGGAAGAGCAGAGGGGGATAGAGGCAAAGGGGGGCACCATGAGGCTCGGGGCATACCCGTGCGTTTTGAAGAAGGGCACGAAGTGTCATAAGGCCTATGGCGCCATGGAGATAAGCGAAAGGCACAGGCACCGCTACGAGGTCAATAACACGCTTCGCGAAGGGCTCGAAAAGGCGGGGGTTGAGTTCAGCGGGCTCTCCCCGGACGGCGAGCTCGTTGAGATGATCGAGTACACCGACCACCCGTGGTTCGTGGGCTGCCAGTTCCATCCGGAGTTCAAGAGCTCCCCCGCCCGGCCGCATCCGCTCTTCCGGGGGTTTATAAAGGCCGTTCTCAACGAGCGCATAGGTACAACGAAAAAGACAAAAAAGAGGAAGAAAAGGGCCGAATCAGGGCCGGGGGGGAAAAGGACCGCCTTATGAAGCCTGTAGACGTCGGGGGTGTAGCCATAGGGGGTGGCGCGGGTCTTGTAATCATAGCCGGGCCATGCGTTATAGAGGACGAGCGGGCCACACTCGCCATAGCCGGGACACTCAAGAAAACGACCTCCCAGCTCAATATACCCTTCGTGTTCAAGGCCTCCTATGACAAGGCGAACAGGACGTCCATAGACTCCTACAGGGGCCCGGGGCTTGAAAAGGGGTTAGCGATCCTCGAAAATGTGAAGAAAGAACACTCCGTGCCGGTCTTGACAGACGTCCACTGCACTAACGACGTGGGCGCCGTAAGTAAAGTTGCGGACTGTATCCAGATCCCCGCGTTCCTCTGCCGCCAGACAGACCTCATAGTGGAGGCCGCGAGGACGGGCAAGCCCGTAAACATAAAAAAGGGCCAGTTCATGAGTCCCGAGAGTATGGCCCACGCGGCAAAAAAGGTCCTCAGCGCGGGCAACGAAAAGATTATCTTTACCGAGAGGGGTACGAGCTTCGGTTACAACAACCTGGTGGTGGACTTTAGAAGCCTTCCCAGGATGAGGGAGCTCGGCTACCCCGTGGTCTTCGACGCAACGCACAGCGTGCAGCTCCCTTCGGCCATGGGCACGAGCTCCGGCGGGGACAGACAGATGGCGAGATACCTTGCAAGGGCGGCCCTGGCGGTGGGTGTGGACGGGATATTCATCGAGGTACACGAGGACCCGGAAAAAGCGCCGAGCGACGGGCCCAACTCCATTGCGCTCGAGGACTTAAAGGGGTTTTTAACGGAACTGAAGGAGCTTGACGGTTTTATAAGGGGCAGGGCAGGGGGAAAAGGTGTATAATAGGAAAACAAGCCCGGTCTTTAAGCCAGAGGCCGGGAGAAAAAGCAAAAAATAAAAAAAGTAAAAAAATGAAAGTAAAAGACGTTACAATCGAATCGGCGAAGCGGGTTCTCAACATAGAGGCCGACGCGGTAAGGGCCCTTCTCGACAGGCTCGACTCAAGCTTTACAGAGGCCGTTGAGACGATACTCAGGGCAACCGGAAAGGTCGTTGTAACGGGTATGGGCAAGAGCGGGCTCATATGCCAGAAGATAGCCTCAACCCTTGCATCAACCGGCACCTCCGCTTTCTTCCTCCACCCGGCCGAGGGGGCCCACGGGGACATGGGGGTCTTGATGAAAAACGACATACTCCTTGCCATTTCGAACTCGGGCGAGACCGAAGAGATTATAAAGATGGTCCCCCTGGTAAAGCGGCTGGGGATAAAGCTAATAGCCATGACCGGAAGGACTGAGTCCACCCTCGCAGAAGAGGCCGACATCGTCCTCGATATCTGCGTGAGTGAGGAGGCCTGCCCCCTGGGTCTTGCGCCCACGGCATCCACCACCGCTACACTGGCCATGGGCGATGCCCTCGCCGTATCGCTTCTCGAAAGGAGGGGTTTCAAGCACGAGGACTTCGCCACGCTGCATCCTTCCGGCAGCCTCGGGAAAAAGCTCATGAAGGTGGAAACACTGATGCACAGGGGCGGGGCCGTGCCCAGGG
The DNA here is from genome assembly GCA_030594025.1 of Deltaproteobacteria bacterium. Classification (GTDB taxonomy): domain Bacteria; phylum Desulfobacterota; class GWC2-55-46; order GWC2-55-46; family JAUVFY01; genus JAUVFY01. The sequence continues at coordinate 2,439 of JAUVFY010000173.1, forward strand.
TAGAAGTGAAGACTTCGATGAAGGACGCCATGCTCGAGATGACGGCCAAGAGGCTCGGTATAACAGGGGTTTTTAACGGCGAAAGGCTCGTCGGCGTCATAACCGACGGAGACCTTAGAAGGGCCCTCGAGAATGGCAACAACCTGTTAGAGAAGAGCGTTGATGAGGTCATGACGGGCAGCCCGAAGACCATCGCAATGTCGGCCGTCCTCGAAGCGGCATTGAAGGTCATGGAAGACCACTCGATAACGGCCCTTTTCGTCTATGATGACCGAAATAAGGAAAAGGCCGTCGGTGTCATACACCTGCACGACCTCTTAAGGGCCGGGGTCGTTTAAAAGGCCCTTTTTTTTAGTATTGCAAACTGGTACCATAATTCAATATAATTGAAATTACTACGATTTTCAGCGATTCCCTTTGCAGCGCTCAAAGGGTTTTTTAGTTTTTTTAATATCAGTCTGGCGATAGAGTTTTTTTATTTTTTTATTTAACAGCGCTGCGAGAGTGGCGGAACGGCAGACGCGCCAGATTTAGGATCTGGTGGGCAACCGTGGGGGTTCGAATCCCCCCTCTCGCACCAGGGTCTGAGACCCGGCAATGGGCCTGAGCCCCGGCAGTGGGTCTGAGACCCGGCAGTTAGCCTGAGCCCCGGCAGTGGGTCTGAGGCCCGGCAATGGACCTGAGGCACGGCAGTTAAAAAATTGCCGTCCGCAAGGGGCCTGAAGCCTGGCAATTAAAAAATTGC
>JAUVFY010000051.1 GCA_030594025.1 Deltaproteobacteria bacterium
ATGAGAATATCGATGGTCATGGCCTATGCCACCCGCCACCTCTATCTTTACAAGAGGAGCCTGCCTAGGCTCATGGAGGTATTTTACTGGCCCGTGCTGGACCTACTGGTATGGGGGTTTATAAGCATGTACCTTGCGGGCTACAGCGGAAGGGGGCTTCTGCCGGACTTTGTGGCCTTCTTCATAGGGGCCCTTATACTCTGGGACGTTCTCTTCAGGAGCCAGCAGGGTATTTCGGTCTCCTTTCTCGAGGACATGTGGTCAAGGAATCTCCTTAACGTCTTTGTAAGTCCCATACGGCCCGTGGAGTACGTTGTCTCGCTTATTTTCATGAGCATGGTCAAGCTCGTTCTGGCCTCCACGGTGATGGTCGTTCTTGCACTTTTTCTCTATTCGTTTAACATATTCCTTATCGGCCTGCCCTTAATTCCCTTCGTTGCAAACCTCATAATAATGGGTTGGTCCATAGGGATAATCACAACGGGTATAATACTGAGGTTCGGCCAGGAAACAGAAGTTTTGGCCTGGGGTATAGCGTTTTTGTTCCAGCCCGTCTCGGCCGTTTTCTACCCCGTAAGCGTGCTGCCACATTCCATCCAGACCATAGCTCTGTTCATACCCGCCTCCCATGTATTCGAGGGGCTGCGCCAGGTAATCTCCCAGGGCACTTTCCCGGTGGATGAGCTTGTATGGGCGACCGGGCTTAACCTGGTATACATAGCCGCAGCGGTCGTATTCTTTTCCTGGAACCTCAAGGTGGTGAAGCAAAAGGGGCTCCTTGCAAAGGTGGGGGCATAAAGACCAGGGCAGTAAAAAATTCGCCTCCCTATAAGAACACATCCTTTAAGTGGCATTTTATGCATAGGTCCCTCATGAAATCCATCCTTGCGAAGTATTGCTTTTCACCACCGTGGGGGAAGTGGCAAGTAACACAGGTTATAATGCCGCCTGGTAGAGTGGGCAGGCCCTCCGGTGTTTTAACGTCCGGGCTGCTGGCGCTCACCCCCACGGGGTGGGAGATGCCCTGGGGATGACATTTCACACAGACATCAATCTTTGAGTGCTCCTCGGAGAGGAAACCCAGGCCGTGCTCCTTGTCCTTTTCCTTTCTGAGCTCCTGTAGCTTCAAAATAACCTTCGAGGGCTTGCTCGCACTGCCACGGAAAACAAACAACCCGTCGTCTGTCTTGATGACACTGCCGTCTTCAAAAACCGGAATACTTTCATCCTTTTCGACCCTTTTTTCATCACCCATGTCAAGCGTGGTATCCAGCTCATGGTCCCCTGAATATGCCAGATTCCCCCACATGTCCCTTGCCATAACCCTGTAATGGTACTTCTTGCCGTGCCTGAGCCCCGTAAGGGTTACCCTGTGTTCCACACCGTATGAATCACCCGTGCTCGTCCATTCACCGTACCGGGGTGTCAGGCCGTACTCCATGATCGAATTCGTGTACACGTCGGTCTTCCATGAAACGGTGGCCTCGGCAAAGACACCCTTTTTCACCCCCTCGAGCTTCACCCCTTCGATAACCGGCACGGCAGGCCTGATAAAGGGACTACCTGTTGGGTTATTTTCGATCTCGGCCGGGGAGAACTCAAGGGTCACGGGCTCTCCCTCTGTACCCGAGCTGTCGAACAAAATCACCTTCACCCTGTAACTTAAGTCTTTTAAAAGACCCCTCAGGACGAACAGAAACTCCCTCTGGTAGTTCCAGGAACTTATAACCTTCTCCTTTGTAACGGGCTCTTTTTCTATATGACAGACGGCGCATTTTTCTTCCACAACGCTGTGGCGGTAGGGCCTGGCGGTGGCCTCCCTGTATATCTCGCCGTGGCATCTTCTGCACCCCTCGGAACCTTTAAGCATTTCGGTATAAGGGTGCCTGGAGATGAAGAGCAAAGAAAAGACCAGTACAATAGCTATGACAAAACGGCCCAGACTGCCACCCTTCGACGAGAGGGACAGAAATGGCCTTACCCGGGGTATCTGCACCTTCATTTTTAATAACCTCCAACAAAAAAAAACTATCTCTAATCAGAGGTGCTTAATCCGTTTACAGATGAAGGCACTCTTAGATGGGTTGACAGAAGAAAAACGGGGTGAATGTTTGGTGAGAAATCCCGCGTGGAAGGAACTTAAATTATGCTTATAGCCGGTTTTAAGTATCCCGGATGATGGGTATCAAAGGTGGGAATCCTGGGTTTTAAAGAAGTTAATTTGCGGCGATTGATGCCCTTTAAAAAAAGAAACCTCTAAGCCCTGGATTTTGAAAAGCGCTTTATCCAACGCATTTTACTAAAATACTCAAAAGACTCAAAAACAAATAAGCTTAATAGATTATAACATAAAAAATCTTTTTTGCAGGGGGAAATCCCGTGTTAAGCGTTTTTCCCGGAAATTTCCTCGAGGACCTCCCTGTAACGGTTGAAATCCCCCTCGGAAAAAAGTACAAACCTTACAAGCTCAAGCTCCTTCCTGCCCCTTACAAACTCAATGACCGTTTTCAAAGCCACACGGGCCGCCTCGGCTATGGGGTAGCCGTAGGCACCGGTGCTTATGGAGGGGAAGGCAACCGTCTTCAAGCCGTTTTCAACTGTAAGCTCGAGGCTCCTTCTGTAGGCTCCTTTAAGGGCCTCGGGCTCTCCGTGGTTGCCGTCCCTGTAGACAGGGCCCACGGCATGGATGACGTGGCGCGCCTTGAGCCTCCCGCCGGTCGTTATGACCGCACTACCCGTGGAGCAGCCGCCGATCTTCCGGCACTCCTCCATTATCCCGGGGCCCCCGGCCCTGTGTATCGCGCCGTCAACGCCGCCGCCGCCTGCAAGCCTCGAGTTTGCGGCATTCACGATGGCGTCCGTTTCCTCCAGCGTTATGTCCCCTTTTACAAGCGATATGACGGTAGAGTTTACCTTAACCTCGACGCTCATCTCAACTACCTCCTTTCGGCAAGTATGCGCCAGTGAGAAGGGGTGAGGGGGCCCCGGTCGATTACGCTGAAACCGGCGCCCGAAACGAGCTTGAGGGCCTCTTCCATGGATACCCTGTCTTCAATGGGAGGCCCGATATCCTCCTTTTTTTTCTCCCAGTCAAGTACAAGGACCCTCCCGCCCTTTCTGGTAATCCTGCGCACCTCTTCAAGAAACGGGTGCCTGTCTCGGGCCTCGTGAAGCACGTATGCAAGGAGCGTGAAGTCAACCCCGGCCTCTTCTATGGGAACGGAGTTCTCCTCTGACCTTACGGGTAAGACATTCGGGGGAAGCCCCCTTTTGGTGAGCTCTGCGAGCATCTCTTCCTGGAGGTCCACGGCGTAGACCTTGCCGCTTGGGCCCACCAGAGAAGCCGCGGGCAAGGTAAAGTAACCCGGTCCGCAGCCGATATCCGCAAAGACCATACCCTCGTAAACCCCGGAGGCCCTCAAAAGCTCCTCAGGGGGTCTTCCTCCGAGACGGTCTTCGCTAAGAAGGCGCTCTATGTTTTGAGGGTCGAACTTGTGCACCAAATTACTACCTCCAGCCGGTCCTCAAAAGCACGGCAAAGACTACTATTATGAGGGCTACTATAAGATTCGACCGCCCTAAGTACATGGCCAATCTCGAGTAACCGGCAGACCCGCGTGCCTTCGGACCGAGCCAGAAGTCATGGGCCAGGCTCGTAACCACTATAATAAATACGAAAACGAGCTTCGCCGTGAGCGTCCAACCGTAATCAGAGCCGCGGAAGGAGGCGTCGAATATCGCCGTCAATGGTATACCCATGTAATAGAGGTTAAGGGGCCCGGTAACCAGAAGAATTAAAATCGCCATCCAGCCGAAGAACCTGAACTTCGTGCCCACGACCTGATATATCTCCGAACGCCTGGTTTCGTCCTCTATGGTCTTTAAAAAAGGCGCGACCACGAGGGTGAGAAACAGCATCCCCCCTACCCAGAACATAGCGGCGATTATGTGGAGCGCTATCGAGACCGTGAGCACCCTAGTTTTACTCCCTTTGTTAATTCGCCCTGCAGAAAGGTAAAAAGGATTTTATTTTTTTTATTTAACGGACTTCAAATCCTTCTTTATTCGCAATCCTGGTGAGAAAAAACCCTTATGCAGGGCCCGTATATCCCGACCCCTTGACCTTAACCGTACCCTCCTGGCCCTCCTCCCCCTCGACAGAAAAACTTACCGGGAGGAACTTCTCGATGGCCCACACGTTTGTCTTCAGGTGTTTTGTGACCTCAATGGTTGTGATGACCGATTCTCCGCCGGCGAGGGCCATGGGCAGAAGGACCTGGTCGGCGAGGCGCTTGTCCAGCGCCCCCTGCCTCAATATGTACGAGCTGAAAGAGCTTACCGCCTCGTCGGCTACGGCCTCGGCCCTTTTCGCGGGCCTTCCAAGGGCCGAAAAGCCCGCTACCACGTTATCGAACCGTGCGAGTATGAAAACGAAGGTGCCCCTTCCCGGAGAGCTCACCTCCTCGAACCGACCCCGGGGCTCGAAACCCATATCCTCGAGCCTCCGTTTAGCCCTTTCAAACTGCCTCCTGGCGATATCCAGCGGCAGGTTGGCCACGGTTGAGAGTATGGATATGCCCTTTAAATCCCCCCTTCGGGCTACCTCAAGGGGCTTTAGCGGCGGGGCCTCTGTCCCTTGTATCCTGCAATCAAGCTCCCCGCCGCCTATGGGGTAAAAACCCTTTTGAGGCACATTGACCGAAACGCTGACCCCCATAGGTTGTACGGTGGGCAAGAACACTTCCTTTATATAATCGGCCGGGGGGCTCCACTCCACGTGGGTCCCGCCCTTTATCTTAACGTTGGACACCGCCCGGGCAAAGGAAAGCGGAAGCGAAACGGTCTGGAATACGAGGCCCGTCGAACCGGCGCTCGCCTTTGTCTCCGCCACGTCGAACGTATAACTCCCCGGGCTTAGGGCCCCCGGGTAAAAGACCAGCTCCTTTGAGCCCAGCCCCGCCCCCTCGAGCCTTCCGCCGGTTATGCGGCGGGAGGCCTCGGCGCTCATAAGGTGCTGTGGCTTCAGGCCCGGGCTCTTCCTTCCGACCCTTATGTTATAGACCCTTACGGCCCTGCCCGTCAACGAGGAGAGCGTAAGGCTCGTTCTCAGTATCTGCCCCCCGCCCTCCCCGAAGCTCCCGTCTATATCCACCGGTAGAGTCTTCACATCGAGGCCGTATCTTTCTGGCTCAACCCCATTACCCGGTTACTTTTTCACCTCTTTGCCGAGCCTTCTCTCCACGGACTTTATCTTCTCTGTTAGGCGGTCCTTGGGTTTGCCGGGCCTGTCGTCTATAGTAATCATCGAATAGACCCTCGGCACCCCGGCCATGACCTCCTGGTGGCACTTCTTTATCACCCCCATCACCTCGTCCCAGTCCCCCTCGATGACCGTCCCCATGGGGTTTGCCTTGTAAGGGAGCCCGCTTTCATCTACTATCTTCAAGACCTTTGCGATCTCTTCGCCTATGCTCTCCTTGCCGGCAACGGGGACTATACTGAACTCCACAAGCATGGCCAACCTCCTTTTTTGATTTTTTCGATTTTTTTACTTTTGTTACTTTTGTTAACCACCCACGATAGGCTTATACTCGTCCTACATTTCCACGCCGTCCACCTCGGTGCTGCACTTCGGGCACCTGGATTCCTTGATGGAATTCTTCCTCACCTCAAAGCCGAACCTTTCGATTAGAACCTCTTTACAGTTGTAGCAGTAAGTGGACTCTCCGGGGTCGCCCGGGACGTTTCCCGTATAGACATACCTTAATCCCTCTTCAAGGCCTATCTCCCTGGCACGGTCTACAATGGCCCTCGGGGTGGGAGGTACTTCGAGGAGCTTGTAGGCAGGGTAGAAGGCGCTTATGTGCCAGGGGATGGATTTGTCTGTGGTGAAAATCCACCTGGCGATATTCCTCAGTTCCTCTTCCGAATCATTGAGGGTCGGTATGATGAGCGTTGTCACCTCCACCCAGATGCCTGCCGAGCGTATGTACTCGACCGTTTCCAGCACAGGGGCGAGCCTTGCCCCGCAGACCTTTTTGTAAAACCCCTCGTCATAGCTCTTTACATCAACGTTTGCCGCATCGAGAAAACCCTTGAGCTCGTCGATGCATTCCCTCGTCATATAGCCGTTGGTTACGAAGACGTTCTTGAGGCCCTTTTCCCGTGCCGGGACGCCGCAGTCCTGGGCGTACTCGAAGAATATGGTCGGTTCGGTGTAAGTATATGAGATGCTCGAGCATCCGAACGCCACCGCCCCATCGACTATCTTCTGGGCGGGCACCTCCTCTCCGGCTACTCTGCCCGTTTCCCGGGGCATCTGAGAGATCTCGAAGTTCTGGCAGTGAAGGCACCTGAAGTTACAGCCCACCGTGGCGATGGAATAGGAGGTCGTGCCCGGCTGGAAGTGGAAAAGGGGTTTTTTCTCTATTGGGTCTACGTGCTGCGCGATTACCCGGCCGTAGTTAAGCGAATAGAGCGTTCCTCCCCTGTTCTCCCTCACGCCGCATACGCCGCGCTTGCCGTCGGCTATCTTACAGTGAAAGCTGCACAGATAACAGTCTACTTTACCCTTCTCTAAACCCCTCCACAGCCTGGCTTCTCTCATATCGCTACCTGGTCCACACGACCCTTGCCAGTTTTATGTCGGAGCTCCACTTGTATTCCACGCTGCCGTTGTAAGCCTTGCAGAGCATCTGGCCTATCCTCTGGGTGAGTTTCTCTGTCGTGGTAGTTATCTCAAGATCCCCCCTTCTCTTCCTTATGGCGATTATCCTGTCAAGGGGGTTATAGTACATGGCCCTCTTTTCCTTGTTCCTTATCATGTTGATTATCTCCTGGGAATGCTCCTTCAAGAACTCCCCGCGGAGCGTTATATAGCCGCCCACATAGCCGTCCCTTATCTTCTGGCATGCAGGGCACTGTGCCTTAAAGGCCTTGGCCATCCCGGCCTCCGGCCCACCGCCGAGCATCCATCTCTTGTTGTGGTATACGGCGCCGCACTTCGTGCATACGGCCCTGTCGTGCGGACCCATCTTGAGAAGATAGGGGTCCTTTTCCGTATCGATGGCCTTCTTCTGTGTGCTCCTTGAGTATCTTTTCGTGGCTCTCATATGGTTCCTCCTTAAAAACTACTTGCATGCGTGAAGATTCTTTCAGACTAAATTAAAATATCTTTGTTATCTCGTCTCTCTCATACGCCTTGAGTCTCTTTAGCCTCCCATCCACCTCCATCCTGACACCCTCTTTTTTCGGCCTGACGCTACCGATCGAGGAGGCGGGGATACCGGCCCTTTTAAGCGCCCCGAGGACCTTTTTCGTATCCCTTCTGTCGACCGACACAAGGAGCGACCCTGAGGCGATCGAGCCGATGGGGTCGAGGCCGAAGTGCTCGAGGACCTTTTTCGCCTCGGGTATAACGGGGATACGATCCTTATGAACGACGATGCCCACGCCCGAGGCTATTGCGAGTTCATGGAGCCCCATGCTGAGCCCTCCTTCGGTAGGGTCGTGCATGGCATGCACGCGGCCCGCCCGCATGGCCACGCGGGCGTCCTTAATAACGCTTATCCCGGGCCTCCTTACGAAGTTCCTGCACCTCGTAACGAGCCTCTTTGAAAAGGCCTTCTCGATCTCCTCTGCCTTTTCCCTTGCGATGATGCTCGCAGCCTCGAGGGCTATCCCCTTTGTAAGGACGATATCGTCTCCCACCCTGGCCCCCGCGGAGGTTACCATCCCCTTTTTGCCGGCGGTGCCGAGCATCTGTCCTACGACTATGGGCCTTTTAAGCCCCGGGGTGACCTCCGTATGGCCGCCGCAAAGGCTTACGCCTATCAGGTCGCAGGCCCTCGAGAGCTGCCTGAATATCTTCTCAACCGAACGCCTCGTGCTCTTTGCCTCGGGGAGCAGTATCGTAACGAGAAACCACCTGGGCACCCCGCCCATGACCGCTATGTCATTGGCATTTACGTTCAGGGCGTAAAGCCCGATATCCTCCGAGACAAAGGTTATCGGGTCGGTCTTTGCATAGACAATGCACCCCCCGACATCGATTACCGTACAGTCAATGCCCACAGCCGGGCCAACTAAAACTCCCTTTCCAACACGAG
>JAUVFY010000039.1 GCA_030594025.1 Deltaproteobacteria bacterium
GTAGTGGGCATAACCGACTATGCCCAGGACTCACTGGGGGATGTCGTTTACGTGGAGCTTCCCCAGGAGGGCGGAACCGTTACGAAGGACGAGCCCTTCGGGGTCGTGGAGAGCGTAAAGGCGGTCTCTGACCTCTACTCGCCCGTAAGCGGGACAGTAATAGAGGTCAACGACGCCATAGTGGACAGCCCTGAGGTCATCAACGAAGACCCTTACGGGGATGCATGGATGATAAAGGTTGAGGTTGGCAACCCTCCTGAGACCACGGAGCTTTGGACCGCCGAAGAGTACCAGAAGCATATAGAGGAAGAGAAGTAATCTTGCAGACGCCGCGCGCACCTTACATACCGCATACGGATGAAGACGTGCGGCGTATGTGCGAGGCGATAGGTGTCGCCTCGGTCGAAGAACTTTTAGAAGTATTCCCAGGGGAGCTTAAGCTCAAAAGGCCCCTCGACCTGCCCGAAGGCCTCCCAGAGCAGGAGCTTCTGGGCCTTTTAAAATCCATAAGTAAAAAGAACAGGACAGTCGAGGAGTACGCCTCATTCCTCGGGGCCGGGGCTTACAACCACTACCTGCCCTCCGTCGTTGACTACGCCATATCAAGGTCCGAGCTTTATTCCGCCTATACACCCTACCAGCCGGAGATGAGCCAGGGCACCCTGCAGGCCACGTTCGAGTACCAGACGCTCATCTGCCAGCTCACGGCCATGGAGGTATCCAACGCCTCCTTATACGACGGGGCCTCTGCGACAGCAGAGGCCGTTTTAATGGCAAGACGCAAGACAGGAAGGAAAAAGGTCCTTTTAAGCTCCGCGGTTCACCCCGAGTACAGGGAGACGGTAAAGACCCACCTTGTAGCAGACAACGAGAGCCTGGCAGAGGTCCCTTACTGTACGGAATCGGGAAGCACCCTCCCGGGGGCCTCTTTAAGCGCCGTGGATAAGGAAACAGCGTGCCTGGTCATCCAGAGCCCGAATTTTTTCGGCGCCATAGAGGATGTTTCCGCCCATGCCGAAATTGCACATAAAAAAGGGGCCCTCTTGATCGTCTCAATCGCAGAGCCCCTCTCACTCGGTCTTTTGAAGCCCCCGGGCCTTCTCGGGTGCGATATAGTGGTGGGCGAGGGCCAGTCCTTCGGTAACCCGCTGGCCTTCGGAGGGCCTTACCTCGGGTTCATGGCGGCAAAGGAGGAACTGCTGAGGCAGATGCCGGGAAGAATAGTCGGCGAGACGAAAGACACCAACGGCAAAAGGAGTTTCTGCCTGACCCTTGCCACCAGGGAGCAGCACATAAGAAGAGAGAGGGCGACCTCTAACATATGCACCAACGAGGGCCTGTCGGCGCTTGCGGCTTTAGCTTACCTCTCGGCCCTGGGCAAAAAGGGTCTCATGGACCTGGCAAGGCTTAATCTTTCGAAGGCCCATTATTTGATGCAGCAACTCTCCGCCCTACCCGGCGTAACACACGCCTTCGGCTCGCCCTTCTTTAACGAGTTCGTAATAAAGGTCGAAGAGGACCCCCAAGAGATTTTGCAGGGCCTTGTTTCAAGCTCCATCCTGGGCGGCATAGCGCTTAAGAGGTTCTATCCCGAACTTTCAAAGCATATACTTCTCTGCGCAACCGAGATGAACCCGAAACACGAGATGGACAGGTTCGTCCGTGAACTCTCCTCTTTTACGGGCGGTTAGGTCATGGAAGAGAAGCTTATATTCGAAATGTCCGTAAAAGGACGGCACGGGGTGCTTCCGGGGGGCTTTGACGTGCCCGGGGAAAGCCCTGGGGAGGTTCTTCCCGGGGTCGCCCTAAGAGACGACATCGAGGGTTTTCCAGAGGTCTCAGAGGGAGACGTCGTTCGGCATTTCACGAGGCTTGCCTCAAGGAACTTCGGCATCGACACGGGCTTTTATCCCCTGGGGTCCTGCACCATGAAGTACAACCCGAAGATAAACGAGGAGATAGCGCGTCTTGAGGGTTTTGCGAGGCTCCATCCCTATGAACCCCCTGAGCTCTGCCAGGGGGCCCTGGAGTTGATGTACGAGCTCGAGCGTTATCTCGCGGAGATAAGCGGCATGGATGCGGTAACGCTGCAGCCGGCTGCCGGTGCCCAGGGGGAACTCTGCGGCATGCTCATGATAGGCGCCTATTTCAGGGACAAGGGTAAGCCCAGGGGCAAGGTCATAATCCCGGACACCGCCCACGGCACAAACTCATCCAGCTCGCACCTTGCAGGGTTCAAGGTCGTCCGTGTCGCCTCCGAGGGCAAGGGTGTGCTTACCCCCGAGGCCATAAAGAGCGTAATGGACGAGGATACCGCGGCGTTGATGCTCACAAACCCGAATACCCTGGGCCTTTTCGAGTCAAATATCAAAGAGGTAGTCGAGGTTGTCCACGAAAAAGGGGGTCTTGGTTATTGCGACGGGGCGAACCTGAACGCCTTGATGGGGTTCATGAAGCTCGGGGAGATGGGCGTGGACCTCGTGCAGTTGAATCTACACAAGACCTTTTCCCCCCCCCACGGCGGAGGAGGACCCGGAAGCGGCCCCCTGGGAGTTAAAAAGGTCCTGGAGCCGTATCTGCCGCTGCCAAGGATAGTTAAAGAAAAAGCTCTGTTCAGCCTTGACTCAGAGCGCACCCGGCACACCGCCACAGTGGGCAGACTCAAGGCATTCTACGGGAACTTTCTCGTCATGGTCAGGGCTTACAGCTACTTAAGGTGCATGGGTAGAACAGGGCTTACCAGGGCGAGCGAGATGGCGATACTTAACGCGAACTACATAAAGGAGCGGCTTAAGGGTCACTTCTACTTACCCTTTGACACACCCTGCATGCATGAGTGCGTCTTCACAGACAGGTACCAGTCAGAAAAAGGCGTAACCACGATGGACATCGCTAAGAGGCTCATGGACTATGGCTTCCATCCTCCCACCATATACTTCCCCCTTGTCGTCTCAGGGGCTATTATGGTCGAGCCCACTGAGACCGAGAGCCTTGAGACCCTGGACGCTTTTATAGACGCTATGAAAGCCATCGCAGAGGAGGCAGAAAAGGACCCCGGGCTTTTAAAGAACTCTCCTGGAAAGACCGAGACAGCCAGGGTCGATGAGGCCGGGGCAGCAAGAAATCCGCGCCTTAGATGGGTCCAAGGCAAGTGAGCTTTTTACCGGGCATTAACGGAGCCGGTCGCCATAGTATATGATAATGTATTCAAAGCGGGCGTGTATGTCTATCTTCTCTATGGCGAAGTCCTCCGGGAAGGGGTTGAAGGGGGAGGCGAGCCTTATCGCAGTGACCGCCGCGTCGTCCAGTGACGGGTAATTGGAAGATTTCACGACGTCTATACTTTCCAGGTCGCCGTCACCCGTAATCGTAAAATTGATCTTGAGCCTTCCATGCTCGCCCTTTCTTGCCGACGTCGTGGGGTAATCCCAGAAGAACTCTATCCTGCGCTTCAGGTTAAGCAGGTATTTACTGTATTTCAGCTCCGAGGTGTTAAGCGTGAGGACCTTGCCTTTTTCTCTCTCCGGCTCCTCCTCGTAATACTTCTTCGCAAGCTCCATCAGCCTTTCATCCGAGGGGAAGAGTTTCGGTTTGGCGGGCTCCTCTGTAGCCGGGGCGGAAGGCTCCACCTCGGGCTGAGCCTTGCCCGGGACTGTTCCGGAGAGGTCCTCTTTAGAGGCTTCGGGGCGGGCCTCCATGGCAACGCTTTCTTCCCCGGGTACTTCCGCGACAGGCGGCAGATCGGCTCTTTCGTCCCTGCCCTCAGCCCGATCGGGCTCTTCCTGGGGGGCCTCTTTTACGGGCTTTAGCGCTTTGGCTTTTGCGCCCCCTTCGTCCTTCTCTACGGGTTTGGAAAGAATTTTCCCGGGGATGGCGGTCTTTTCTTTTTCCACCTTCTGGGATCTATGGGAGAAGACGGTCGGTTTTTCGGGCTCTTCGGTCTTCCCGGGAGCGGGCGGGAGGTCGATGATATCCACGAAGACCGGTTCTTTCTGGTCCACCGGGGGTGGGGCGGCTAAGTTAACAAAGGAAAGGACCCCGACCAGCGCTGCGTGTAAGAAAAGCGAAAGCACCAGCGCCACAAGGTCTGTGGCCAGGGTTTTTTTTGGAGATATTATTTCCATTTAAACCTTTTTTACCTTTTTTACCTTAAGGCTAAGCCCGTAAGGATTCCTGACCAACGAGCTCAAGCAATCCATTAACCGGTTGCCCGGGGCGAGTCCGCGGCAAGCCGATTGTTTAAACCACCGCACTTAAAGCATTTTTTGTCAATTGCCCGGGTAACACCTTTTTGTTGACATCGTGCGGTTCTTCTGTCAAGATACAATATACAACGGGTTCTGATACACATATTTTACACCAGAATCGAACTTAATGGCGATTTAAAATTTTACTTTACAGATACTAACGGAGGGTAAAACATGTTTGGTTTAGGCACAACAGAGTTAATCCTTATACTCGTCATAGTCCTTATAGTTTTCGGTGCGGGCAAACTCCCCGAGATCGGAAGCGCCATGGGTAAGGCAATAAAGAGTTTCAAGAAGACCGTTTCTGAGACAGAGTCAGAGATAGACATAACGCCCAAGGAAGAAGAAAAGGAAAAGATCGAGGCCGGCACCAAGGAGGCCGAAAAGGCCGAAAAGACGGTAGAGAAAAAAGAGCAAGTCAGCTAACCGAATCCACCACGTATCACCTCGAAGGGGCAAGAGGTCGCCGGCACGGATAAATCCCTCTAACTCAAACCAATAGCTCCTTTTTTAGCCTTCTTAAAACACTCCCGTACATTAACCTATCCTCCTGGATACCCGTATCCATATAACTCCATATAACTCCATAAATTTAACCGGCAAGTCACTCGCCCTGACTTGAACCCCTTCTCTCCAAAACAAGTTCCTTCGCGCTCAGCTTAACCTGTGGATGGAGTGTCTTGTCGGCAGCGAGTGTTTCAAGGTCGGGGCTCATGAGGAACCCAAGGAGCCCCAGCGATATCCTCGGTGGTGTGTAGGGGTTAAACACAAGGGCCTTTATAACGGTGTATCTTTTCGACCATTTGCGGTGCGTGGACAGGAGTTTGAGTATCTCGGACGAGTTCGGCCTCTTAGATGCTATCTTCAGCACCTCTGTTTCGGTTATCCTGGGGTTGTTGAGGAGGTTTTCTATCACCCTTGTGTCCGGGTCCGATAGGAGCCTATCAAGGGTGTCCTTTACGTTTCCCTTTGCCTTGGCACGCCTCTCGCCGAGCGTTAGAAACTCCATCTTCGCCTCTTCCTCCTTATCGTATCCGAAAGGCCCTTTCTTGTAAGGCGGGAGGTCTGTAAAAAGCCGGCTTACCTTTTTAAGACCCATATCTATTGCGGCGCAGTAGGTGAGACGGTACCTGTCAGGGCCGATTATTTCGCGCAGGCCCCTGGGATTTACCAACAATGTCTGTACCTTCCTGGCACCGGGCAATCCCGGGGAGGGGCTGTAGATAACATTTATTAAACGGGCGATATCCCCGGGTTCGAGCTCGCCGAGCCTTTTGCCAAGCAGGTGAAGCTTCATCTTGTCTTCAGGCAGGGAGTTTAAATCTTTTAAGAGTTTTTTGGCGAAGGATTTTATCTTTTCCATTATCCAGGGGTGAGTATTTTGAACGGAGGCCCTACAGGGTTGGGAAGGTGTAGGAGGGGTGAAATTTCAGTTAGCGGATAACCTCTATTTCAGCCTCAGCCATGTCTGGCGGCAATTCGGTGAAGACCAACATAACGGGGATGGTGCCTTTCGGAGGGACGAAGCCGGCGGAGAGGTCCTTGAAATGCTTGAGGAGGTCTTCTCTGGGCAGTGTTTTCAATTCCTCCTTTGATACGATCCTGCCGGGGGAGACGAGGTGGCTGGAGACCTGCACACCCTCTTTGTTATATAGGACCCCTTTTATGGCCTGTATCTTTTGAGGCTCTTCCGAGGTGTTCTTGATCCTTCCTTCAAGGGCAAAGACCCTGCCGATCTTTTCATTATCCGCAAAGAGCCATTCTAATTTTTCTATCTCCAGGGTTCCTGTAACCATGGGCGGCGGTGCCTCACGGGTTATTTTATCCACAACGCCCGAGAGGTAAAGAAGGGTAACGCTGGCGCCGATGACCAGCACAAGGGCGAGATAAAGGATCGCGGAGGTCCTCTCACCAACAGGCTCTTTTCTGAGCGATTCTATAGCCTCCGCTTCCTTGACAAATGTATCTTTTTCAAAAAGGTCCTTCGTCTCGGGCTCTTCCTCCGGCTCAGGCGGGGCTTCGAGTTCTTTAGAAGGCCCAGCCTCTTCAGGCCCTGCCTCTTCCTTTTCTTCTTCCCCTTCTTCTCCTATGGAGAATGAGATGGTCTCCTCTTCGCCCCGGGCCTCCCCCTTGCCCTCCTGTTCAGAAGGGGGCCTGGTTTCTTCCTCCGGCGCTTCTTCAGGGGGCATTTGTTCCTCGAAACCTACCTCGAATTTTTCTTCTCCAGGGCCCTCTGTGGCCTCTGCCCCCTCTTCTTCGTAACTTATGGAGGGTTCTTCCGGGGCGCCTTCAGGGGGTTTTTCCTCCTCGAAGCCGAAATCGAATTTTTCTTCTTCAGGGGCCTCTTCTTCCGTTGCGGGCCCCTCTTCTTCTCCGAAACTTATGGAAGGTTCCTCCGGTGCTCCTTCGGGAGGCGTTTCCTCCTCGAAGCTAAAGTCAAGGCTTTCTTCAGAAGGGCCTTCGAACTCCAGCGAGGGACCCTCGGGTTTTTCTTCGCCAAGCCCTTCCGGGGGTGTTTCCTCCTCGAGGCTGAAATCGAATTTTTCTTCTTCAGGGGCCTCTTCTTCCGCTTCAGGCCCTTGTTCCCCGAAACTTACTGAGGGCCCTTCCCCTGCGCCTTCCTCTTCAACGGGACGTTCTTCCGGCCTCTCCTCAGGAGGGGGCGCGGCTTCGGGCGGGGCTTGAGCGGGCTCTTCGAGCGGCTCCTCAGGTCTTACGATAAAGATGTGCTCACACTTGGTGCACTTTACCTTCACGCCCCTGGGGCCGAGCTTGGATTCGTCAAGACGGAATTTGGTTTGACAGTTATCGCACTGGATAATCAATTTTTTACCTTATTCCCTTTTTACCCTTTTTACCGGATGGGCAGGCCCTCAAATGAGGGAAGCCGCCCGAAAAAAATAGTTCAGGTTAGGATTACTGTAGCATATGGAGATGGCAATTTCAAGGGTCTGCATTGCAACCGTCAAAGAGGCAAATATTTAGTTCCCGGGGATATGAAGCGCCTTGACACCGTGCCTGCCTGATTATATGCTTAGCTCATATAAGTATGCGCAAGTGAACAGGGTTTTTTTTAGCTTGGCCGAAACAAAAAAAACTTAACGGGCATGTTAAAACTCATAATCCCGCCAGAGGAGATCCACCTCATAGTGGAAAGGCTCGCAAAGGAAATCCGCCATGACTATTCATCAAAAAATCCCGTTCTCATAGGGGTCCTCAGGGGCGCGTTTGTATTCATGGCGGACCTTGCAAGGGCCTTGAAGATACCCGTGGAGATGGATTTTATATGTGCAGCCCGCTACGGTACCCGCGAGCGGCCTACAAAGGTGGCAAAGATCATAAAGGATATCTCAACCGACATAGAGGGAAGGGACGTTATAGTTATAGAGGACATAATCGACGGGGGCCAGACCATGAAGGCCCTCCTGGAACACCTTAAAGTAAAGCGGCCCGCTTCGCTCAGGCTGTGTGCACTGATTCTAAGGGGCAAGAAAAGGGACCTCGGGCTAAAGGTCGATTATCTGGGCACGACCGTGGGCGAGGGTTTTGTCGTAGGCTACGGCCTCGATTATAAGGAGCAGTACCGGCACCTTCCGGGCCTCTATATTATAGAGGGAAAAGGGGGAGTTTGATTTGGGGCTCCCGCATTTGATAGAGGCGCTCCTTGAGCCCCGTGCCTGGCCGGAGCGGCCGGAAAAGGTTGAGCTTCAGCAGACCCACATATCTTACCTGTTTTTTACCCCCCACTACGTTTACAAGGTGAAAAAGCCCGTTGAGTTCGGTTTCCTGGACTTCGGCACCCTGGAGAAGAGGTTTTATTTCTGCCGGGAGGAGGTAAGGCTCAACCGCAGGCTCGCCCCGGGCGTATACCTCGACGTCGTGCCCATCACCTCCGGCAAGGAAGGGATCACAATGGGCGGAGAGGGTGAGGTCCTCGAATACGCGGTCAAGATGAAGAGGCTACCCGCCGAGACCATGCTCGAGGTGATGCTCGAAAAGGAGAGCGTTACCGGGCCCGTAATACAGAGGGTGGCCGAGGCGGTGGCATCTTTCCACAAAAAGGCGGAGACGAGCGGGCATATCGCGGAGTTCGGCAACCCCGGGATGGTGAAAAACAATACAGACGAGAACTTCGCCCAGACCCGGGACTATATAGGCAGGACCATTACAAAGGAGCAGTACGATGACATAAGCTCATATACGGACGGGTTTTTGAGTTCAAACCAGGGCGCCTTTTTAAGCCGTGTTGAAGGCGGGTTTATAAAGGACTGCCACGGTGACATACACTCCGAGCACATCTCCATATCGGACGGTATCCAGATCTACGACTGTATCGAGTTCAACGAGAGGTTCAGGTTCTCAGACGTTGTCGCTGATGCGGCCTTCCTGTCGATGGACCTGGACTTCCACAACCGTCACGACCTGACGCGTCTCTACGATGACGCTTATTTTTCATCTACCGGCGACGTGGAGGGTAGAAGGCTACTGGATTTCTACAAGTGCTACCGGGCATTTGTAAGGGGGAAGGTCGAGGACTTCAAGCTCATGGAGCCGGAGGAGACAGATGAGGACAAGCGCGAGGCCCTATTGAAGGCAAGGCTTTATTTCCACCTCGCCCACCTTTATGCAACCGGAGGCTTCAGGCCCACCCTGCTGGTTTTACGGGGCTTTCCGGGTACAGGAAAGTCCGCTCTGGCAGGGAAGATTTCACACAAGACGGGCTTTTGCGTACATTCTTCCGATAAGATAAGAAAGGCCCTCTTCGGAATCCCTCCGGAAGAGCGCAGGATCGAGCCCTTTGAAGAAGGTATATACACGCCCGAAGCGACCGAGAGGACATATACGGAGCTTATAGAAAAGGGTTTTAATTTGGCCGAATCGGGCCGCTCGGTCTTACTCGATGCCACTTTTTCCAAATTAAAATACCTGAAAAGCGCCGAGAAGAAGGCAAAGGCGTCGGGTGCGCTTTTTAAGGTTGTTGAATGCGTGGCAGGAGAGGACGTTATAAAAAAGAGGCTCTTAGGGAGGCCCTCGGAAGAGGGGGCCGTATCAGACGCGGGCTGGGAGATTTACAGGAAACAGAGGAAACTCTTTGAGCCTTTCGAGGGGCCCAAGGTCGTCCTCGAAACAGACGGGCCGCCGGAAGAGGTCTTCGATGCGGCAATCGAAAGGCTTTTTTCCGGGTAAGCCGCACCTGTCTTATTAAGCGATAGCCGGGCCAAAGGGGTTGAGGGTTTTCCCCGGTTGTGGTTTAATCTTCTTATGAAAAGACCCCTTTCAGTGGTGCTTTTAAGCGGCGGCCTCGACAGCGCTGTTACGGCCGCCGTGGCCGTAAAAAAGACCCTTCCGGCATTTCTCCACGTAAACTACGGGCAGAGGACCGAGAAAAAAGAGCTCGAATGCTTCAACGCGATCGCCGATTACTTCGGCGTGGAAAAAAGCCTCGTAGTGGAAACGAGCCACCTGAGCCGCATAGGGGGCTCGGCGCTTACTGATAAGAGTATCGAAGTCCCCGGGGGGGAGCTCTCCAGGAGCGTTATACCTGCAACATACGTCCCTTTCAGGAACGCTAACTTACTTTCCGTAGCAGTTGCCTGGGCCGAGGTCCTCGGGGCGGGCAGGGCGGGCAGAGGGGGCGAAGCCGTCTCCCTTTATATCGGGGCCGTGGAGGAGGACAGCTCCGGCTATCCTGACTGCAGGCAGGATTTTTTCAAAGCATTTGAAAGGGCCGTAGAGCTCGGCACAAGGCCGGAGACCAGGATAAGGATAGAGACCCCCCTTA
>JAUVFY010000268.1 GCA_030594025.1 Deltaproteobacteria bacterium
AAGATTATTTGAACTCGATTGCCTGAGCTCTCCCCCTTTTTGTAACCTCTCCTATAGCGTAGGCCCTCTCGCCGGCGGCCTTGAGCGTCCTTAAAAGTCTTGCCTCATCGGCCTTTTTGACGATAAGGACAAAACCTATCCCGCAGTTAAAGGTCCTGAGCATCTCGAGCTCTTCGATATTCCCTTCTTTCTGGATAAATTTGAATACGGGATGCACGGGCCAGGCCTTCCTGTCTATAACAGCCTTTAAACCCCGGGGTATGACCCTGGGTACGTTCTCGACGAGCCCCCCGCCGGTTATGTGCGCCATGGCCTTTACATCGAATCTTTTAATCGCCTTGAGAACGGGCCTCACGTAGATGCGGGTCGGTGTTAGGAGTTCCGAGCCAACGGTCTTTCGAAAGCCCCGGGGACGGTCCTTGAGTTTCATCCGGAGCTTTGCGAACAGGACCTTCCTCGCAAGCGAAAAACCGTTACTGTGGAGCCCGCTGGATGCGAGCCCTATGATACTGAAGCCGGGTCTCACACCGGAGCCGTCTATGAGTTTTTTCCTTTCCACCACCCCTACGCTAAAACCCGCGAGGTCGTACTCATTGGGCCTGTAGATGCCGGGCATCTCGGCCGTCTCTCCTCCCACCAGCGCACAGCCGGCTTCTTTGCAAGCCCTTGCGACCCCCCTTAAAAGGGCCGCGGCCCTGGAGGCGTCGAGCCTTCCGGTTGCCATGTAGTCGAGAAAAAAGAGCGGTTCCGCCCCTGTTACCAGTATATCGTTAACGCACATGGCCACGAGGTCTACTCCGACCCCATCGTGGCGGTCGGCCATGAAGGCTACCTTGAGCTTTGTGCCCACGCCGTCCGTGGATGATACCAGTACAGGGTCTTCGATGTCCGGGAACCGCGCGGAAAAGAGCGAAGAGAACCCGCCTATTGCCCCGATGACCTCCTTACGGCGCGTGGTAACGGCCAATTGTTTTATCCGTTTTACCAGTCTCCGGCCCTCGTCTATGTCTACCCCGGCCTTTCTGTAGGTGAGTCTTTTTTTCACGACCAATAAAGATTAATCCATGCACACGGTAAAGTCAATGCTCACTTTGCGGGTGGAGGGCAGGGAATATTTGACAAAATAATGCACATAAAAATGTGCATACATGCACAAAAAAGAGTGCATTACCAACACCTCTTCTGTTCGGGCCTTTTAAAAATATCGTTTATTTTTCAAGGGTTTCTTGATTAATGAAAATATGGCACTGTTGTTGCACTATATATAATCCTGTTTGGGGGCAGCGGGGGCAGCGGGGGCAAGCCGACTAAAAAAACTTTTCTAACTAAACTAAAACCCTTTTACAGCTTCAAGAAGGGTTAAGGGGAAAATTTTTTTAACGGTCGAGGTCCCCTGTTACAGGTTTCCATACATTGTTTTCGGTTTGTTCATCTTTTTTGAGTAATTAAAGGGCCGGGGCTACACAGAAAAGAACAAAGACCAGAAAAGGAGAACTGCGATGCGAATAACAGAAGTAAATGTACTCCCTGTGGACGGTGACGAGAAGCTTAAGGCTTTTGTCACCATCAAACTCGACGGTTGTTTCGTTATCCGGGAC
>JAUVFY010000096.1 GCA_030594025.1 Deltaproteobacteria bacterium
ATACGATATGGCGGTATATAAAGGAAAACAAACTTCCCTACAACGCGCTTTTTGATAAGGGTTATGACAGCATCGGCTGTATCATATGCTCTACGCCGCTCCTGAAGGGCGAACCGCCCAGGGCGGGTAGGTGGAGATGGTTCGGCAGCGCAGATGATAAGAAAGAGTGCGGAATACATACATCCAAGGAGGTAAAGAATGGCAGGACTGATTGAGCCCCATGGAGGGAAACTTATAAACAGGGTCGTTGAGGGCAAGGAGAGGGACGAGCTTTCGAAGAAGGCAAAGGAATTTAAAAAGATTACCCTTAACTTCAGGGAGATTTCCGACCTTGAAATGATAGCCGTCGGGGCGTTCAGCCCCCTCGAGGGTTTCATGTGCAAGGAAGACTACCACAGCTCGATGGACACCATGACGCTTAAAAACGGGCTACCTTGGACCATACCGGTGACCCTTTCGACCACCGCGGACATGGCAAAGGGGCTCACCGAGGGCGAAGAACTGGCCCTCGTGGATGGAAAGGGTAAGACCCTTGCCGTGCTTCACCTCGAGGAAGTCTTCAGCCACGATAAGGAAAAGGAGGCCATCCAGGTCTACGGCACAAAAGAGGAGGCCCATCCGGGGGTGAAAAAGGTCTACGAGATGAGTGAAATGCTCCTCGGGGGGGAGGTCTTGGTCCTGGCCCGTCCGGAGCACGCTAAATTCAAGGAACACCGCCTCGACCCGGCCGAAACACGGGCCCTTTTCAAGGACAAGGGTTGGAAGAGGGTCGTGGGATTTCAGACCCGGAACCCCATCCACCGTGCACACGAGTACATACAGAAGTGCGCCCTGGAGACCGTTGACGGCCTCATGATACACCCCATAGTGGGCGAGACCAAGGGCGACGACATACCGGCCGACGTTAGGATGCACTGCTATACGGCCCTGATGGAGAACTACTTCCCAAAGGACAGGGTGGTGCTCGTGGTTCTGCCAGCGGCCATGCGGTACGCCGGTCCCAAGGAGGCCATCTTCCACGCCCTCATACGCAAGAACTACGGATGCACGCACTTCATCGTCGGCAGGGACCACGCGGGTGTGGGCAACTACTACGGGAGCTTCGACGCCCACTTCATCTTCGACGAGTTCGACCCCGAAGAGATAGGGATAAGGCCCATGTTCTTCGACTATACCTTCTTCTGCAAAAAATGCGGCAGCATGGCCTCATACAAGTCCTGCCCACATGACTCTGCGGACCACATCTCGCTTTCAGGAACGAAGGTAAGGGAGATGCTCAGGGCAGGTACCGTTCCTCCCACAGAGTTCACAAGGCCGGAAGTGGCCCGTATACTCATAGACGCCATGAAGGGTTAATATGGGACTCTTGAATTTTTTCACGGCCGGTCCGCGCTAACGACGCGGGCCGGTTTTTTTATTTCCTTTCCCCCCTTTTCCCACTTTTTTTCCTTAGGGCCCTGATTGCGGGGTAGGGTGGAGGGAGGAAAAGGTCAGTGAAGAAAGAAATATATCATCCAGCCGGTAATTGCCACGTATATCCAGACCCCGGCGGTAAAGGGCGCTATCTTCCTGTGTCTATCAAGACGTTCCTTAAGCCCCAGGTATATGGTATAGCCGGCAACGGGGAGGTTCAGGGCCGCAAGGGCCGAGTGGGACCAGAGGACGAAAAAATAAAGCTTCCTATGGTCACCGGCGTAGCCCGTCGGGGGGTAAAGTGAGGATTTTACGAGGTAGAGGAGGACGAAAACGAGGGCAAAGGCTGATGCCGTCAGCATGGCCCTTTTGTGCCAGCCCCGATAACCGAGAAGAACCAGTGCTATCCCCGTAAGGATTAATATCCCGCTCGTAGCAATGGTCAGGAGGCTTGCGTATATCAGCGGGGCGTGAAGGTCAGCTAAAGCTTCCATGTAAAGACTGCCACGATCACAAGGAAGAGCACAAGGAATACAAGAAGAAGCCCGTAAGCAAAAACCCTCCTTACTCTTATCCTTTCTTTCTTCTCTGTCTCGTTCATTGTGACTCCTTTTGTCCCGAGTTTAGGTTTTTCGAATGTAATACTTTTACTCCTATCTTGCTCCGACATCCTCTTTTCGAACTGTCGGGAAAAAGTACGGCATCGATTGATATGCGAGCCAGCCCATAAGCAGGAACCCCGGGGCCCTGTGCAATATTATCACCGGGAGGAACATGCCCGTCAAGACCACCAGTATGCCGAAAACTATCTGAAGCACTACAAGGGAGAAGGTGAATAAAAACCCCAAAACGGCTTTTCCAGACCGGATGGCTCTCAAAAGGGCCGCCGCAGAGGTTATAAATAAGAGCAGGGCAAAGACACGGTGAAAGTAATGGAGAGCTACCGGGTAATGGGTCAAAGAGGGTAAGACTCTTCCGTTACAGAGCGGGAGGTCCGGACAGGCCAGGGTCGCACCCGAGTACCTTACGAGTATTCCGAGTACTACCTGGATGTAGACCATTCCGAAAAGAAGGGCATAGACCCTGTTTCTTGAGGCCGTCCCGTTCTTCAAGACATAGCTGAGGGTGAATACAAGGAATACCAGGACGAGCGTTGAGATTACAAGGTGTGACGATACTATGGCGACCCTCGAGAGGCTGTCGAGGAGGGGGGCCTCGGTTATAACCACTATGCCGCCCACCAACACCGTAAGGCAAAGAAGCCCGACCACAGCCGCCATGAAATAACGCGGCAGCCCCCTGTAGCTCCTCCAGACGAGGACCGACGAGGTGATTATCAATACCCCGGTCAACCCCCCGAGTAACCTGTGTCCCCACTCGAACCATATGTCCAGCCTGAGGGGGGGACTTACGGAGCCGTAACAGAGCGGCCAGTCAGGGCAAGCGAGCCCGCTCCCCGTGGAGGTCACGAACGCACCCACGACCATCAGTATGTATACTGAGATCACCGCACCGCCGAGTATAGGAACCAGAGGTGTCGCCTCCCCCGATATTTCAGCCGGTCTTGCCGGCTCGAGATTGTATTTGTCGATGGCCATCTACTTCTCACCGTAGTCGTAAGGTGTCCAGTCCTCGGATATCTTTGGTAGCTCGGGGCCCCAGTTTCCGTGTCCGGGAGGAGTTTCCGGGGTGAACCACTCCAGGGACTTAGAGCCCCAGGGGTTTCCTGTGGCCTTCTCGCCGGCAACGAGAGCGTGAATCCAGGCTATGAACGTAATGGCGAAACCCAGTGCGATTATGTATGCCCCGTAGGTTTGAATCTGGTGCAGTCCCTCGAGCTCGGGGAACTGCGAATAATCGAAGTACCTCCTGGGCATGCCCCTGAGCCCTACTATGAACATGGCAAAAAAGGTTATGTTCACCCCTACGAAGGTGACCCAGAAGCCCAGCTTGCCGAGGCCCTCGCTGTACATGCGCCCCGTTATCTTGGGCAAATAGTAATAGACCCCGCCGAAGATAGAGAAGGTCCCGGCAACGGCCATTACGTAATGGAAGTGGGCCACAACGAAGTGCGTGTCCTGGAGATGCAAGTCGAGCGAGACCATGGCGTGGGGGATACCGGTGAGCCCGCCTATAAGAAAAAGGAATATGAATCCTACGCCGTAGAGCATGGGTGTCCTGTACTCAATGGCCCCCTTGTAGAGCGTGCCCGCGAGGCTTATCATCATAAGTCCCACCGGGATGCTTATAAGCAGCGTGGTCACCATCATGCCCGTTCTTATCCATCCGGGCATGCCGCTCGTAAAGAGATGATGGACCCAGACCTCCCCGCTTATGAGGACAGTACCGAATATGCCGCCATAGACCGCCACCTTGTAGTTGAAGGGACGCTGCCTTGCGAAGGTAGAGACTATCTCGAATACGACCCCTATGAAGGGCAGGAATATAACGTAGACCGCGGGGTGTGAGTAGAACCAGAATAGGTTCTGGTACAGGAGTACGTCACCGCCTGCGGCCGGGCTGAAAAAGCTCGTTCCAAGGTACTTGTCAAAGGAGAGCATTGTAACGGCGGAACCGAGGACGGGCACGAATATGAGCTGCAGTATGAAGGCCCCGAGGATGCACCATACGAAGATATTCAGCTGGTTCCAGCCCATGCCCGGAGCGCGCATTTTGACTATGGTCGTAATCAGGTTGACTCCTCCCGCTATGGAAGAGAACCCGAAGAGGAGGACCGTAAAGGTATAGAAAGCGGTGTTCCCCGGAGTGTACGTCGTTGAGTAAGGGGGGTAGCCCGTCCACATGATGTCAGGCGGGTTGGGGATGACGAACGTCAAAAGGGCAAGCACTATCGCCATCCAGAAGAGCCACACGCTCAGGGCGTTGAGCCTGGGGAATGCCACGTCCCGGGCCCCGATCATCAAAGGTATGAAGTAATTTGCGAAAAAGCCGGTAAGGGCCGGAATCTGGAAGGCGAGTATCATCGCGGCGCCGTGGAAGTATAACCAGACGTTATAGGTGCTGGAGGTCGTAATGGTAGCGCCTACTTCAGCGAGCTCAATCCTAATAAGGAGGGCCATTAAGCCGGCTATGACGAAGGCCGCCAAGGAGCCGATAAGATATAGTACGCCGACCCTCTTGTGGTCGGTGGTAAATATCCACTCTTTGAGGGTTCGACCGATACCGCCGGGTTGAGTATTCATTACCTTATCCTCCTTTAATTTTTGCCTCTTCTTCCAGCCAGGCGAAGAAATCTTCGGCGGGCATGACTATCAGTTTACCTTTCATGTTCGAGTGCAGGAGGCCGCAGTACTCGGCACATGTAAATACGTACTCGCCTCTATTTTTGGGATAGAACCACAGATAGGTAATCCTGCCGGGCATTGAGTCTTCCTTTACCCTAAAGTCGGGCAAAAACAGGCTGTGAACGACGTCCGCGCTCGTCATCCTCAAAACTACGGGTTTCCCTTCGGGGACCCTGAGCTCGTCCATCGTCTGCACGCCGTTGGGATAGGTGAAAGACCAGTTCCACAACCTGCTCTCTAACTTTACCTCGTAGCTCTCTTCGGGCACGTTCCGGTAGTCGTTAAAAAGGTCCCATCCCTTGAGTGCAAGGTAGAAATCGTCTGCCATAAAGGCGAAAGCCGGTATGAGTGCCCATCCCAACATGGCCCCCCTGGAAAGCCTTACGGGGGTGCCTTGCTGGCCCGGTTCTTTCCTCCTGTACTTTACCATTAAGTAAAGCGTCACAAGGGCGAATACCAGGCCGATTACGGTTATGTCGATAAGCATCTCATGAAAGAGATGGTCCCATCCTGCCGCGGGATCGTCCGGACCGCCACCCCCTCCAGAAGAGGCCGTGGCAGCTACCGGCTGAAGCAAAAAAAGTAAAAAGAGCAAAAAGAGCAGAAGCGGTCCGTTCGAGGCGACTTTCAACCGTTTACCCATGTCCGTGCCTCCTTGCATTTGGTTTAAAAAAGATTAGCGATGCAACAACGGACGAGACCCCAAGAGCGAGGGCCCCGACGGCGATAAAAAGCGGGTAGTTAAGGGTGTATCTGCCCTCGGTGAAGTTGTAGCTGAAGCAGGCGACCAGAAAGAGGTCCTCGAGGTCCTTAAGCTTAGAGCCCCTGCTCACCCCTTTGCCCGCCTCAAGTATCGCAAGCTCTACGTCTTTTTTTTCTACTGGTGCGTAAAGGTACCTGGTAACCCTTCGGTCCGGTGAGATGAAGATAAACACAGCCGGGTGGAGGAAGACCCTGTCCGCGGGGGACCAGAAGTAATTGAACCCCACCGTGTCAGTAAGCCTCTTTATATCCTCGTTTTTGTCTAAAAGGGCCAGCCTCCAGCCCTCGTTAAGCCCCGCAGGAAGTTTTAGTTCCCTTGCGAAC
>JAUVFY010000047.1 GCA_030594025.1 Deltaproteobacteria bacterium
CCCGTTTTTCCCGCTCGTTATGAACGTCGAGAATCTATTTAAAAAAAGATACGCCGCCCGGGGGCTTTTCGCATTTAAGATTGAGTAGAGGGAGTATTTTAAGGTATATTTGTCTCAACCCTTTTCAAAACCCTCGACTGCATGAACAAATCTAAGAAATATGCTTGGATGAACCAGGAGTTGGTATCGTCGTTTCTTCGCATAATCCTCCTGGCTGTTACGGTAATTGTTTGTCTGCAGTTAATAGACGACGGATTCAGTTACCTCGTTGATTCAGACAACGCACTTTATATCCTTTTAACCAAGGCCCTGGCAACGGGCCAGGGTTATGTGAGTATACATTTGCCAGGGCACCCCGGCGTGCAGTATCCACCTCCCCTTTTCCCACTTCTTTTGAGCCCGCTATTCAGTCTTTTCGGCTATAACTTCACTTTGATGCGCCTTGTGGTAATCGCCTTCGCGATAGGTTCCGTGTTTCTCATAACGGCTCTTTTCAAGAGGCTTGACAGGGGTGAGGAGATGGCCGGGCTGATGATAGCGCTCCTTTTTATAACAAACCACGGGATACTCGTATTCACAAAGGAGGTGCTTCCAGAGATACCCTACATCTTCTTCACACTGCTCGCCCTTTACTCTGCCGAAGCGTTCAAGGACAGAAACGACGTCCTCCCCTACGCCCTTTACCTTCCCCTGGTATTCGCCCTCGCATATCTAACGAAAAACCACGGGATATTTTTGTGCCTCGCCATGGTGACCGTTCTCACATTGAAGGTATTTGAAAAGGGAGGGGCGAGGGGCCGCAGGGCATTACAACTCACGCTCTTCGCGGCCGTCACGGCACCCCCTCTTATCTTATGGGTCTTATGGGTCTTAACCAAAGCCCGGACCCCGGGCTCCGTCTATTTTTACAACATCTTGAAGAACTTCTATGAACTGGGTTCAGCCGTCCTGCTCGAGAGGGTATGGGAAAATCTCGTGATGATAACGGTCTCAATTCCCGGAAGTCTCATAACCTTCGTTGACCTTGAAAAGTTCATCCCCCCGGCGGTTTTTAATATCCTTTCCCTTTTCCTTTTCTTTACCGTCTTTACGGGGCTTATCTACAGGCTTGCCTTTAAAAGGGGTGTCATGGAGTTCTACGTGGTGTTTTATATTCTTATAGTCGCACTATGGTCGGTTTACGGCCTCGGGGACGCAAGAAGGTACATGATAGCCCTCGTACCGTTTCTCTATTATTATTCCTTCACAGGTTTCAATCTCATCTTTTCGGTCGGGGAGCTCAGCAAGGGCCTTAGGCCCGACGGCTTGAAAGGCCCTTATATCCTCATACCCTTTTTGCTCTTTCTTTTCCTTAACGTTGCCGAGATAAGGGGGATGCTGATACCCGCCAAAGCTGCCGAGAGGGTGGCGCATTCCGCCGTTCTTCTAAAGAGGGACCTATTCGTGCCCGCCGAAGGGTTGAGGCCGGATGCGGTTCTAAGGGGGGCGTTCAAGGAGACACGGCCCTGTTACTATGACTATATGTTATCCGCCCACATGCTCAAGCGACTTTCGGCCCCGGAAGATGTAATAATGACTCGAAAGCCCGAGCTCACTTCCCTCATAACCGGGAGCTATGCCGTTAAGTTCCCCTTTACCGAAGACAGGAAAAGTATTTTGAGGTTCGTCGAGAAAAACGGCGTGGACTTTGTGCTCATTGACGGGTGTTTCATGGAGACTCGAAAATACCTTCTGCCCTTTGTAAACGAAAACAGGGAAAACTTCAAGGCGTTCAGGGCAGACGGGAAGGATACGGGTATACTCAGTTACGGGGGTAGGTAAACTATGGCGGGCGATAAGATCTTTGAGCCCGGGGGGGGTGGAAAATGGAGCTTAGTGCCCTGGGTCTTTGTCCTCGTTTTTGTCCTGTTGCTCGGGACGCAGTCGGTCGATCAGGGGTTTTCCCGGATAGCGGGAAACGACAACCCGACCTACGTGATGCTCGCCAGGTCAATAGCCGAGGGCCAGGGCCTTCGAGACCTCCATATCCCCGGGCACCCGCCGCATACGCTCTTCCCCCCGGTGTTGCCTCTTCTCTTAAGCCCTGTCTATTACTTCTTCGGATACAACTTCACACTGATGCGGCTTTTGATACTGCTGGCGGGGATGGGCTCTGTCTATGCCATAAAGCTCTACTTCGAGAAGAAGACCGGGGGGCTTGTGGCAATAATACTTGCACTCCTTGCGGGAACGAACCTGCATATACTGACATACATGGGCGAGACGCTTACAGAGGTCCCTTATCTCTTTTTTTCCCTCCTTGCTCTATACTGGCTTGACAGGTACTCCGAAGGGAAGAATTTAAACTCATATGCCGTCGTCGTCTGTATTCTGGTTTCAACGGCGTACCTTACAAGGATGGCCGGCGTAGCCCTTTACGGCGCAGGCTTGACCGTTCTGGCCCTGAAGGCCTTTTCTGCTTCAGGCGAGGGGGAAAAGAGGCTTTACGGGAAAAAACTC
Organism: Deltaproteobacteria bacterium; assembly: GCA_030594025.1. Lineage (GTDB taxonomy): Bacteria > Desulfobacterota > GWC2-55-46 > GWC2-55-46 > JAUVFY01 > JAUVFY01. The sequence goes on from JAUVFY010000047.1 coordinate 2,500, forward strand.
CTGTTCTTTTCCGTCCTGGCCGCCGTTCCACTTGTATTATGGTTTTTGAGGGCTGGTGTTTATTCGGAAGACACACCCACCTACTTTTCGAAATTCTTCGAGACCGGCCATTACGGACTGGAAAACACCCGGACGGGCGTTGCCATGGTACTCGAAAGGATAGGCAGGGACGTATACTTTTATCTCAACTTCTTTTACATACCCTTAATAACGATAGAGGGTTTTAATTTGCTGGCGCCCCCCGGCCTTGTGGTTGCATCGAGCTTTTTTCTCCTGATAACTGTTCTCCTGGGCCTTATTTACCGTGTCTGCAATAAAAAAGAGGCGTGCGATTTTTACGTCTTGTATTTCCTCGTATTGATAGCGGCGTGGCCTCCATACGGCCAGAGGGACGCTTTAAGATTCCTTATCCCCGTGATACCCTTTCTGTACTTTTACTTCCTCGAGGGCGTAAATTGCTTCATCCGTCTTGTTTTACCGGAGCGCAAGGCGGAGAGTTTCGCTAAAAGGTTTGCCCTCGTGCCGTGCATTGTTTTCCTCCTTATAAACCTCTTCGTCGTAAGGGAATCGCTGTGGCCGCCGACACTCATCGAAAGGGTCCAGACAAAGACGGGCCTTGTCTCTACCCATCTTTTTGAAAGGGTCGATGAGGTCGAGCTCGACACCATGACCACCGAGCATTTCACCCGGGAGATACCGTGCTTCCACGACTACATCGAATCCGCATTCCTGCTCGGCGGGATATCAGAGCCGGACGACGTAATAATAGCCCGCAAGCCGGAGCTCGTCTACATAATAACCGGAAGCCACGCCGTGAATTTCCCCTTTACCGGGAAGAGCGAGGTCCTTATCGAGCACTTCGAGGCAAAGGGTGTGGACTACGTGCTCCTCGACGGGTGTTTTGTGGAGACGGGGAAATACCTTCTGCCTTTTATAAACGAACACCCCGAAAGCTTCAAGCCCTACTTGGCAGGTGGTAAAGATACGGATATACTAATTTATACCGGACGATAACTTTTTCATCTAACTTATGGAAGGCAGTAAAATTTTTCAATCACAGAGGGCTGAAAGGCGGGTCCTGGTGTTCTGGGTCTTCGTCGTTTCACTCACAGTACTTCTGGCTCTCGAGCTTGCCGATTACAGGTTCTCACAGGTAAGGGGTGCCGACAACGCCAATTACGTGCTCCTTGCCAGGTCCATGGCAGAGGGCCAGGGCTTTAGCGACGTCCACATCCCCGGCCACCCGCCCCATACCCGCTACCCCCCGCTTTTACCCCTTTTCCTTAGCCCGGTCTATTACTTTTTCGGATATAACTTCACCATGATGCGCCTACTTATAGTCCTGGCGGGTATAGGCTCAATCTATGCGGTAAAACTCCTCTTCGAGAGGGAAGCGGACGGCCTTACCGGGGTCCTCGTAGCCCTCATGACAGTAACGAACTTCTATGTGCTTTTCTATATGCGCGAGATTATGACAGAGATCCCTTATATGCTCTTTTCCCTGATGGCGGTATACTGGCTTGGCAGGTTCTCGGAAGAAAGGGCCTTCAAGCCTTCCGCCACAGCCGCCGTCGTTCTTGTTACAGCGGCCTATTTCACAAGGTCCATCGGTTTGACCATATATGCGGCCGGGTTGTGCCTTCTTCTCACCAAGCTCTATTCGGGAAACGGCGAAAGGAGGCTTCAGGCAAAAAAACTTTTATTCTTTGGGGTCCTGGCGATACTGCCATTTCTAATCTGGTCTTTGAGGGGCTTACTTTACGCCGACCCCGACCAGAGCTACTTTTCCATATTCTTCCAGGCCGACTATTACGCCGAGGAGAGCGCCCGGGCCGGGGTCACGACCTTTTTTGAAAGGATAAAACACAATGCGTGGCTTTACCTTAATACACTTTACAGGCCCTTCATCACGTACGTGGGGTTCAAGAACATGGTCCCCACGCCCGTTATCCACGCCTCGAGTCTTTTCTTTCTTGCGATGGTCGTCTGGGGGCTTTTCTACAGGGTCTGGACGAGAGGGGGTGTGAGTGATTTTTATCTCATAATCTACCTCGCGCTCCTTCTCGTGTGGCCTACTTACGGAACCGGCGACGTGATGAGGTACCTGGTCCCCGTGATACCGTTCCTTTACTTTTATTTCCTTGCCGGTGTGGCCTGTGCGGTGCGTCTTAGAGCGGGCTCTCGAGCGTCGGGGCCATCGGGGAAAATGTTTATCCTCATACCCTTCGTTTTTTTCTTTTTTTCCCTTTTTTTCCTCAGTGTGAACCTCGTGGAGATAAGGGCCATGGTATGGCCCCCCGCACTCCCTGGGAACCTCCGCTCCTCGACGGGGCTCCTTTCTGCAAACCTCTTTAAAAGGGTCGATAAGGTGGGGCTCGAGATGGTGACCGGCGAGTACTTCATGAACGAGGTCCCTTGCTATCACAAGTACCTCGAAAGGGCCCATATAGCCGGCGAGATATCCGCAAGCGGTGAAGTCATAATGGCGCGAAAGCCCGAGGTGGCGGCCATCGTCTCAGGCAGGCACGCTGTGGGATTCCCCTTTTCGAGCGATACGTCCAAGATATTCGACGTCTTTAACGTGATGGGGGTCGACTACATTGTCCTCGACTCATGCTACGAAGAGACAAGGAAGTACCTTGCCCCTTTTATAACCGAACATATCGATATGTTCGAGGTCTGGAGGGATGACGACGGCGATATGGCCATCTTGAGGCGAAAAGAAGGGTTTTAGTTTAGTTAAGAAAAATTTTTTCTAATGCTCCCGGGCAGGTCTAACCAGACCGGCGCATTTCCTCTTCGGTTAATTCCTTTATCTCCACAGAGGTGTGGCCGAACTGCTGGAAGCGGTTGGTTTTGAGCTTCACGTCGCAGGGGTTACAGTGACCGAAGTAGTCGCAGAGCCTGAAGACCTCCTGGATCTGGAAAGCGGGGTCGAGTATGTTCTCCACCGGGGCCCTGCCTTCGTAGAGGTCGCTGTGGCACCTGTATATGCTTCCGTCACTCCCCATGATAAGCTCCGTGGTCTTGCAGAGGACCCTTTTCGTGGATAACTTCTCACAGGCCCCTTCGTAGCGGTACGTGCCGTAAAGTCTTCCGTTGTATTCGCCGAGAAACTCCTTGGTCCGGAAGTCTATTCCAAGGGACTTGCACCTTTCCTGGGCCTTCAGGATACTATCGGCCTGTACGGGGTGCATGACACCCCATATGCCGATACTGAAACCGGCGTCCTGGAACCTGAGGACATTTTTTACAAGGGGTTCGAGCTCCATCACCTCCGGGTGGTAGCTTACGCGTATGGACGCATAAGGTGACTTACGTTTTATCCTTTCCGGGTCCACACGTCTTATGAACTCGTCCGTATCGAACTGCAAATTGGTAAGTATGTCTATTTTCAACTCAGACTTAAGGTTATTGAGTATGTATATGAAGTCCTTGTGGAGGCTCGGCTCCCCGCCCTGGAGTGTGATGGGAAGGTCGTCCCTGGAGGTTATACGGTTGAGCCCCTGGACCCACTGGGGCCCGGAAAGGTGCTTTTGTGCTGGGCCGAGAGTGCCGAAGTAGTTGATGCAGAAGCTGCATTTCAGGTTGCAGGCCAGTGTCAGGAAGTAGGCGATGTAGTTATAGTCTTCGGGTATCTTTATGGGTTTTAATTCACTCACTTTACGTCGCCATACGCTAAAAAACGGTAAAAAACGGTTAAAAACGGTTCGATCAACGTTTGAGCCCCTTTACGTCCCTCGAGGCCTTCTCTTCCATAAGCCCGTCTATGGCCTTAACTACCCTTTCGGGTTTTATGTCATAGAGGCATGATTTAGTGCCCCTTACGCATCTGGTGGAAAGGCACGGAAGACAGTCGGGCTCTGGCTCGGGCAGTAGCTTAACCCCGTCCTTTACGTAGACCTCGTTAGCGAGGGTGGGTCCGAAAAAGGCAACTACCTTTTTTTCGAGTGCGTGGGCGATGTGCAGGCCGAGGCTGTCGTTCGTTATGAGGAGCCTTACGGAGTTTATCCATTCAATATAGTCCTCCAGGGAATCGAGCCCCTTCTGCCAGGATATGGAGTATCTCTTCGCGGCCAGCCTCTCGAGCTCCTTCCAGTGCTCCATGGGCCATCCCTTAATGGGCCACTTATCCCCCACCTTGTAGTTGAAACCGAGGTCAAAGGTCGGCTTTGACCTGGGCTTGTAGCCCAGAACAGGGATCTCACCCTGCCACTTCGAGCCCACCATCTCGAAAAGCACCTCCTCCCAGTATTTGCTGCTCGCAACCTTGTCCTCGTGGCTGTAGCAGAGCTCAATGGCGTGCTGGGAGCCGTCGTATGGGCTTGCCGCGCCCGTGTCCGGGTCGAACCTGAAGCCGTAGCGTCTCCAGGCCGTAAGGGAGTCGGCCAGCGCGCACACCCCGGCGACCTTTTCAAGGTTGATTATCGTATCGAACCTTTCCGCCTGTAGCTGAAGGACAGTCGTGAGGTCATAGGGCAGTATGCGGTCGATGTAGGGGTTCCCCTTAAGTAGCGCTATGGCCTTTTCGTCAACGAGCCACGAGACGTGGGCGTCGGGGAAGAGGTTAAGGAGCACGGAGGACCTCAAAACGTCGCCGAGGCTCGTCGTGCAGCCTATCTCTCCCACGAGGGTCTCCGAATAACCAAGTTTTATGATCAAGACCTTCTCGTGTCTGTTTTCCATTTTTATCTTCCCTTCAGAAGGATTTTCCGTTTGCATCTGCTTTTCTAACGCATCTTACCGCCTCGGCGTAAATCTCGCCGGGCACCAACCCACGGGCACGGAGCCCCTTTTTTCTGACGAAATATTCTATCACAGAATACGCCCTGAGTGTAACAGCTTTTTGCCTCAAGAGATATACGGTATCAAGAATGACATGAAATACAAGCCCCCAGAAGACCGCCTCGAGCCACGCGATGCCAGTAACCGCGGAGGATACGTAGACCGCTGCCGCGAACTCCACCGTATGGAAGGGCGAAAGGTTCAAAAACTCGGGCCTTCCCCACATACCCCTTAATACCTCGTGGTAACGCAAGGCCCCCTTTAACCGGAGGTCGGCAAGACCGTTGTGAAAGAGGTAATCGAGGTAATGGTCAAGGTCCGCGGCGACCGAGGCCAGAAAGAAGACAAGACCGTTAACGCTCGGGAAGGGGTAAAATACAACTGAGGCGACCCCTCCCAGAACTATGTGTCCCGCGGGCCTCATCGGTTTCCCCTTTTTTCCCTCTTTTCCCTTATAGCCTCCGTATTGACCGGCTCGTCGTAATGCTTGAAGCGCTCCAATACGAAACTCTCGTACACGCTCCTTACGAAGTTCTTCGCCGAGAACTTCATGGGGTATATCTTCGTCTTTACGAGGTAGGCTTTTACGAGGAAATATAAGACGAAATATAGCCTCGTAAGCGGGAGCTTTATGAGCCACCTGGCGGTTATGTTCCTTAGGGACGGCATCCAGAGGCAAACGGTGGCAAGTAGCGAGAGGTTCCGCTGCATGAGCTTTTCCCTCTCTGTGAAACCGCCTAGGGGAGACGATGACTGGTAGCTCATGTGGAGCCTGTCGAAGTCACCGTCGAAGTAGCCCTTGTCTATCGCGTAGCGGGCGAGCTCGGTCCCGGGGTAGGGGAAGAATATGGGGAACTCCCCGAAGGTCACCCTGCAGCGAAGGTTCATGTCCATGGACTCTATGTCCTCTTTTATGCCCGTTCCGGGGATTGCAAGTATGGTATTGGAGAATGTGGGTATGCCGTGGCTGTGGCAGAGGTCAAAGCCCTTTATCATCTCCTCTGTCGTCATGCCCCTTTTTAGAACCTCCTGCCTTACGCGTTCGTTACCGCTCTCTATGGACATGCTTATGGAGGCGAGCCCCGCTCTTTTAAGCTTAAGAAGAATGGGCTCGGTAAGGTTGTCGGCCCTCACCAGGCAATGGAACGGGAGCCCCACCTCCCGGGGGAATTTTTCCGCAAACTCGTCGAGCCACTCGTCGTCCTTTACCACGAAGACGTCGTCGTAGAACTTTATGAACTGTGTTTCGTAGCGCTCCTTTAGCTCCTTCAGCTCCGCTGTTACGCGGTCCACGCTCATCCTGGTCAAGACAGGGCCCTTACCCCTGTAGATGGTGTTATAGATGTGGTTAAAGCAGTAAGTACACCTGTAAGGGCATCCACGGCTTGCCATGAAGCTTCGCATGGGGAAGCGTCCGAGGCGCGTGGAGGAGTAAAAGAGTTCCCGGTCGAGGTACGGTAGCGTGTCGAGGTCCTGCTTCCTGGGCCTTATCTCCGGGGGCCTGCCACTGGTGAAGTTGTTCTTCGTTACGATATTTGGTATCCCGTCGACGGGTCTTCCGCTCTCAACGGTGTCGAGGAGCTCACCCCAGGCATCGTCGCCTTCACCCACGCAGAGGGCGTCGAATGAGTGCTTTTCTATAACCTCCGGGAAGAAGGTGGGATGGGGCCCGCCCATGACGGTGAATACCGAGGCGCCGTTAAGACTCTTTATAGTGTCGTTTGCGGCTATGTAGTACTTGTGCTCGCCTGTCTTGGCGCTGAAGGCGACCATGTC
>JAUVFY010000062.1 GCA_030594025.1 Deltaproteobacteria bacterium
AGATGATGAAGGTCCTTGGAAAGGCCTTCGGTGAGTTCAAGAAGGCCACCCAGGAGCTTAAGAAGACCGTGGACGAGACGACGAAAGACGTGGAGGAGGAGTTCGCCGTCGAGGAGGTCCTGAAGCTCGAAGAGGAAGAAGAAAAGAAGCCCGGGACAGAGAAAAAAGAGGAAAAAGGGGAAAAGCCATCGGGCGGGGATGTTAAGACAAAGCCCTCCGGCTAAGAGAGTTAAGGATGGACGTCGAGGAGAGGGTCAGAGAAGAAGCCAGGATGCCGCTCACAGGGCACCTCAGGGAGTTCAGGGACAGGCTCGTCATATGCGTCATAGCCATAGGCATAGCCTTCGCGGGGACCTATACCTACTCTGAAGTTCTCTACAACATCCTCAAAGAACCGCTCATGTCGGCGCTCCCAGAGGGCTCTGAGTTCATGGCCTTTACCGGCGTGGTCGAGCCTTTCTTCACCTACCTGAAGGTCGCCTTTGTGGCGGCTTTCATACTCGCGAGCCCGGTCGTACTGTACCAGGCGTGGGCCTTCCTGCTGCCAGCGCTCCAAGAAAGCGAAAAGCGCTGGTTCATGCCTGTCATAGTATCCTCGGTAGTTCTGTTCATGATAGGGGTCGTATTCGCCTACATAGTGGTTTTCCCCGTAGGGTTCAAGTACCTCCTGAGCTTTGCGGCCCAGGACCTGAGGCCGGTCCTTTCCATGGGGCTTTACTTCTCACTTGCAACGAAGCTCCTCATAGCCTTCGGCACAGTCTTTCAGCTCCCGCTCGTAATACTCGTTCTCGCAAGGCTCGGCATGGTCGACGGGCCGATGCTTATAAAGTACTGGAAGTACGCGCTTCTCCTGGCCGTTGTCATCGGGGCGCTTCTTACGCCCCCGGACGTCTTCAGCCAGCTCCTGATGGGCGGGCCCATAATGCTCCTTTACGGGATAGGCATAATCATCGCCTTTGTCTTCGGAAAGAAGAAGGAAGAAGAGGAGTGAGGCGGGGGGGCGGGGGAGCGGGGGGGGCGGGGAGGCCGGGCAACCGGCCCGAACTGCACAAAAACCCGGCACGAGACTAAAACTGAATTAAAACCTGAACTAAGACCTTTTATAAAGGGGAAAGTCCTCCTGAATCTGAACTAAAACCCTTTATAAGGGTTAAAGCCCTCCGAATCTAAATTAAAACTCTTTATAAGGGGTAAAGCCCACCTGAATCTGAATTAAAACCCTTTATGAGGGGTAAAGCCTTTTGATGTTCGTTGCCTGGAGGCCCTTTTCACCCTGGGAGACGTCGAACTCGAATATATGGTCCCTGCTCGGAAGCTGCGTCAGGTCTATCGAGGGGTCAAAGGTCGACTCGTGGGCAAAGGCCGTTGAGTAGGGGGACTCGCTCTTACGGGTGTCGGTTATCCAGAGCCCCGGGCCGATTCTTTCGAGGTAGCGCATGAAGCCGAAGTTCTTCGAGTGGTTGTACGTGTAGCATATGCCGCGGACCCTCGAGCCCTTCTCGCCCCAGCCCTTCTTCGAGTCCGCACCCTCCACGGGAAGGAGGTTCGGTATGAGGTAGCCGGACATGAACAGATCGACCTCCCTTTTGAGGTTCGATGAAACGTTATGGAAGGCCACGGCCTCAACCCTGCAGCCCCTGTTCTGGAGCGCCCTTACCACCTGTATGAAGTCCCCGTCGCCGGTAGCGAGGAGCACCCTGTCGAGGTTCTCGCTCTGGAGTAATGCGTCCACTGCCATATCGAGGTCCGCATTGGCCTTTCCGAAACGGGTTCCCGCATCGTCGACGTACCACATGACCTTTTTTTCTATGACCTTGAAGCCGAAGTCCCTGAGGGCCGAATAAAAGTTAAGCGTTCTTTCCTTATAGTCCGAGTCGGTCTTTGACCTGTCCTCGTCGTAGGCCACGTATGCGTTGAGCCTCATGGGGGAGCCTTTGTCACGGCAGGCGAAGTCCCTCAGGATATCGAAGCGCATGCCGTAGCCGCCGTTTCTGGCGATGTTCGCAACGTCCACATAAAGCCCTACTTTTGGAGATACTTCGTTTCCCATAAACTTTTTCTTTATTTCATTTTCTGAATATCGTTTTTTTCCGTTGAGTTATATATCCAGGTTTACGGCCTCGAGCGCATGCTTCACGATGAACTCCCGCCGGGGCTCCACCTGGTCGCCCATGAGCCTCGTGAACATCTCGTCCGCCTCGACCGTGTCCTCGACCTTTACCTTGAGCAGCACCCTTCTATCCGGGTCCATCGTTGTCTCCCAGAGCTGGGTGGGGTTCATCTCGCCGAGGCCCTTGTAGCGCTGTATCGTGAGCCCCTTCTTGCCTATCTTGAGGACATGCTCTATCAGGTTCTGGAAGGTATTTGCCTTGAGGGTCTCGCCGCGGTTGGCGAGGGTGAAGGGCGGCTCACCGACGGAAGAGAGGTCCTTACCGAGGGATTTCAACTGCTGAAACTCCGGCGAGTTCAGGAAATCCCTGTCGATTACGGTCTCGAGCGGGGTGCCGTTCCTTCTCGTGGTGCATCTTATCCTGAAGCAGTCGTGTTCGATGTCCTTGTCTGCATTGAACTCTACGGGCATTATCTCCGGGTGGAACGTCTTCAGATAAGTCTTCATATTGTCGAAGAGGCGTTTTACGGACTTCTCGCTTGAAAGTGTGACGGCATCGAAGCTTACCTCCTGGGCGAGCCCGGCGACGATGCTGGTGTCCTTGCCGCGCCTTCCGACCCTCGTAAGCAACCTCTGGAAGAGCGCCATCTTTTTGAGCGACCCTATGAGGTCCATACCCTTTAAGGGGGCCCTTTTGCCCTTGGGGGTTATTGTGATGTCATCCTGCAGGGACTCGAAGATGAAGGTCTCGAGTGAGGACTCGTCCTTCAGGTAGCGTTCGAGCTTGCCCTTTTTGACCTTGTAGAGAGGGGGCTGGGCTATGTACAGGTAGCCGTTTTGCGCGAGGAATTCCATCTGGCGGTGGAAGAAGGTCAAAAGCAGTGTTCTTATGTGGGAGCCGTCCACGTCCGCGTCAGTCATTATTATTATGCGGTGGTAGCGGAGTTTTTCGGGGTTCATCTCCTCTTTTCCGATGCCGCAGCCCAGGGCGGTTATCATGGTCCTTATCTCTTCGTTCGAGAGCATCTTGTCGAACCTGGCCTTCTCGACGTTAAGTATCTTGCCCTTGAGCGGCAGTATGGCCTGGAATCTCCTGTCCCTGCCCTGCTTCGCGGAACCGCCGGCCGATTCTCCCTCGACTATGAAGAGCTCCGAAAGGGCCGGGTTTGTCTCCTGGCAGTCGGCGAGCTTTCCGGGAAGCGAGCCGGAATCGAGCGCCCCCTTTCTCCTTATGAGCTCCTTGGCCTTCTTGGCCGCCTCCCTGGCCCTCGCGCCCTCTGCCGCCTTGGTAACTATCTTTTTCGCCACCGAGGGGTTCTCCTCGAGGAATGTTCCGAGCTTTTCGTTCACGATGGACTTTACGTAGCCCTCGACCTCGGAGTTCCCGAGCTTTGTCTTCGTCTGCCCCTCGAACTGGGGGTTCGAAAGCTTAACGCTCAGGACCGCGGTGAGGCCCTCTCTCACGTCGTCTCCCTGCAGACCCACCTTCAGGTCCTTAAGCAAATTCCTGCCCGAGGCGTAGCTGTTTACTATCCTGGTGAGCGCGCTCTTCAGGCCCACCATGTGCGTGCCGCCCTCGGTGGTACTGATGTTGTTCGCATAGGAGTAGATGTTCTCGGAGTAAGAGTCGTTCCACTGCAGCGCCATCTCCAGCTGCATGCCCGGCTTTTCCCCGCAGAAGTATATGGGCTTCGGGTGTATGGGGTTCTTGTTCTTGTTCAGGTGGTCGACAAAGCTAACTATGCCGCCCTTGTACTGGAACTGGTGGGATTTTTCGGTCCTCTCGTCGAGGATGGAAATCTTGACGCCCGCGTTCAAAAACGAGAGTTCGCGTAGCCTCTGGCTTAAGGTGTCGAAGCTGAAGTCCGTGGTATCGAAGATCTTGGAGTCGGGCCTGAAGGTAACGCGCGTGCCGGTATTGGGGGTCTTGCCCACAACCTTAAGCGGGCCCCCGGGTATGCCGCCCTTGTAGGTCTGCTGGAAGACCTTGCCGTCCCTTTTTATCTCGACCTCGAGCGACTCGGAGAGGAAGTTTACAACGGTAACGCCCACGCCGTGGAGTCCGCCGGAGACCTTGTAGGCCTTGTTCTCGAACTTGCCCCCGGCGTGAAGCTCGGTAAGAACCACTTGAACGGTGGGCACCTTTTTTACGGGGTGTCTTTTAACGGGTATGCCGCGGCCGTCGTCCGTTATCGTTACCGAGTTGTCCGTGTGTATTACGACTTCTATGTTCTTACAATACCCGGCCAGGGCCTCGTCAACGGAGTTGTCCACGACCTCGTAGACGAGATGGTGCAACCCCGGGGGACCGGTTGTGCCTATGTACATGGCCGGTCTTTTCCTTACCGCTTCGAGGCCCTCTAAAACTTTTATAGATTCTGCGTCGTAAGTCTGCGCTTCCCCTTCCGCCTTTAATTCTTTAACCTTCTGTTTGTCTTTTTTCAATTCTTTCTATGGTCCTTTCTGTATGGATATTATTTATATTAGAATAACATATAAATGGGGGTTTTACTATAAAAAAATTTGCCCATAACCACTTGAAAATAAAAGGTTTTTTTGCGAAGAAGGGGCCCCCTCCGAGGGGTCTCAATCCCCGTATAAATAAATCCCTTGTTTTCCTTGATTTTTTATTGTAGTATCGAAAAGATGCCCTATATCCCGGAATATACCCCTGAGTATGCAGCGACCAAGGAGTTCATTAGCCCCACCTCCGGCAGGCTCTCCTTTGAAGAGGTCTTTTTCAGGATCATCGAGTATGTTAAGGGGGGGACCGAACACCGCTACAACCTCATAATCGGGACCGATTCCTTCCTCGCCAAAGACAGTGTTTTCGTTACGGCGGTGATAATACACAGGGTGGGTCACGGGGGGCGCTATTATTACAGGAAGGTGCGTCGAAGGAAAATGGAGAGCATGCGCCAGAGGATAATCTACGAGGCCACGATGAGCATCGAGCTCGCCTCGGTAATGGACGAGAAACTCTCGGACAACGGATTCAAAGAGCTCCCCGTCGAGATACACCTCGACGTGGGCGAGAACGGTGATACGCACGAGATCATAAAGGAGCTCGTGGGAATGGTAAGAGGATCGGGCTACGAGGCGGTGACCAAGCCGGACTCTTACGGTGCAAGCAAGGTGGCCGACAGGCATTCAAAATAGTCCTTTCCCTTCCTTTCCCTTCTTTCAAGAAATGAACTCACTCAAACTCAGAACGGAACGCCCGAGAAAGGCGACCTTGGGGCCGAGGGCTACGGGCTCGCTCATGTTAGGGTTGGTCATGACATTTGTTGTGCTGTTGCCTGCAGGTAGCTACCCCTCAGGGCCGTTAACCGAGGATTTCTCCGGGCCATTGGGACCGGACGGCATACCCCGGGGTTGGGAAACCCTTGAGTTCCCCAAGATAAAAAGACACACCACCTACAGCGTGGAAAGGGAAAACGATAATGATTATCTCAGGGCCGAGTCCAACAACTCTGCATCCGGCATATATAAAGAGGTGGCCATCAACCTCGCGGAGTACCCGGTTTTGAGCTGGAGGTGGAAGATAGAGGGGATAATCGAGAAGGGCGACGCAACGAAGAAAGCAGGGGACGACTACGCGGCCAGGGTCTACGTGACCTTCGAGTACGACCCGGAAACAACCCCGTTTGTCGAAAGGTTGAAGTACAGGGTGGCGGGTCTTATTTACGGAAAGTTGCCCGCAAATGCCATTAACTACATATGGGCCAACAGGCTCCCGAAGGGTGAGCACATAGTCAACCCGTTCACCGAAAAGGCCATAATGGTGGCCGTTGAGAGCGGGGCCGGGCTTGCGGGCGAATGGGTCGAAGAAAAGAGGAACGTCTACGAGGACTACAGGGAGTTTTTCGGGGCCGAGCCGCCCAGGGTCGTGGGCATAGCCATTATGACGGACTCCGACAACACGGGCCAGCGGGCCATGGCCTGTTACGACGATATAGTCTTTAGTCGGGGGAGCGAACAAGGAAGTGACTAAAGTAAAAAAAGAAAAAAAAGGAAAGAAGACGGCTCTGGCCGGGCCGCTCCTTGCCAGGTCTGATATAGAGATACTCAAGCTTGTAGAAAGGGGTGAAACCAACCGGCAGATAGGCACGGCCCTGGGCATATCCGCCTCTAACGTGGGCTACAGGCTCGGCAAAATCATGAAGACCCTAAGGGTCAGGTCCAGGGCCGGGGCCTTAAGGAAGGCCGAAGCCATGGGTATTATCCCCGCCAGGGAGTATGCCGCTTCGAGAGGGCCGAAGGTAAAGGTCGGCATAGTCGGCGGCGGCAGGGGGGGCTCGGCCATGCTGGATATCTTCAGGGATAACCCTTTTGTCGAGGTCTCGTGGCTCGTGGAGAAGGACCCCGGGGCCAGGGGGGTTGAGCTCGCCAGAAGGCTCAAGATACCCGTTTCAAAGGACTTTAAAAGTATCGTTGAAAAGGACGCCGACGTGGTGGTAAACCTCACCGGCTCTTCCAGGGTCAGGGAAGAACTCGAAGGCATCATGCCCCCCAATACGGAACTCGTGGGGGCCCTCTCGGCAAGGCTCATGTGGCAGTTCATCGAGGAGAGGACAAAAGAGCACGTCGAGAGGGAAAGGGCCCTTAAAGGCTATGAAACACTTTATGAGCTCGGGCTCCTCATAGAGTCGAGCGACAGCATAAAGGAAGCCGGAGCGGCGATAGTGGACTACGCGACAAAACTCACAGGGGCCCCCGCGGGCTCGCTCGCCATCTTCGATGAAAAGGGCTCGGAGATGTACATGGTGGCCTCAAAAGGGTTCGGTAAGAGATTTAAGAAACAGGTGCACTGGAAGTTAAGAAAAGGGGGGATTACGAGCGTCATATTGAACCAGCAGGGCCCGCTTCACATCGAGGACCTGAAGGAGGAGCCGAGGCTGAACCCACTGCTCGTTAAAGAGGGCGTAAGGACGCTTCTCGCCGCGCCCCTGACCGTGGAAAAGAGGATCGTGGGCATACTC
>JAUVFY010000239.1 GCA_030594025.1 Deltaproteobacteria bacterium
AGCCTTTCTACGGATTCCTTCACAAAGGGTATCTCATCGATAGAGTCGACCTGTATATAGACGTCGTGCACGAAGTCCTGCGAGAAGGGCCGTAAAGGTCTGCGTCGTCTCCCTCCATGTCTGTATGAACTCGGTATAGTCCCTTATGTTAAAGTCCGATTCCACGCCCTCGGGTATGCGGTGCCGGGCCCTTAAAAGCCTTTCTACGGATTCCTTCACAAAGGGTATCTCATCGATAGAGTCGACCTGTATATAGACGTCGTGCACGAAGTCCTGCGAGAAGAGCCTCTTCTGAGAGGTCGTAACCGGGATGAAAACCTGGTCGTCCGGGTCCCTCCACGAGGTCTGCCCCTTGGGCTCCATAACCCCTATGATGCGGAAGTTATGCCCCTCTATCCTGATGTTTTTCCCCACGGCCACGCCCTCTCCGAAGAGCTCGTCTTTAACCGTTGTGCCGAGTATGGCTACCTTTTTGAAGAGCTTTACCTCACGGTCGTTGAAGTACCGGCCAGCCGCGAGCGTGAAGTTATTGATATCCACGAAGTCGGGCATCGTCCCCCTTACAAGGGTGGTCGCGTTTTTGTTAGCGTATTTGACCATCCCCATGTTGTTTACCGAGGGGCTAACGAGCTTCACGCCGGCGATCTGCTCCATCTCGCGGGCGTCCTCTGTCGTAAGCGTCTCGACCGAGCCGGAGGCTATGTAGCCCAGGCGGGCGGCCCCGGGCCTCACCCTCAACAGATTTGTACCTATCCTGCTTATGGATTCGGTAACCCTCTTTTTGGCCCCCTCGCCGAGGGATATCATGGCTATTATCGCGCCCACGCCTATTATCACCCCGAGCATCGTGAGCGTGGTCCTCATCTTGTTCGCCATGATGGACCTGAAGGCGGCCCTTATAACCTGCAGGAAAAGCATCTTTAAGTGGCGTTCCCTTCGCCTGTGTCCGAGACGACTGCGCCGTCGAGGAGGTTTATCTGTCTGCGGGCGTGTCCGGCTATCGAGTGTTCGTGCGTGACCAGTATTATTGTCGTGCCCTTATCGTTCAAGAGGTTGAAGACCTCCATAATCTCTTCACCTGTACGGGTATCGAGGTTGCCGGTGGGTTCGTCGGCGAGAATAATCGAAGGGTCGAGCACGATGGCCCTTGCTATGGCTACCCTCTGGCTCTCACCGCCTGAGAGTTCACTGGGCCTGTGTTTCAAACGCCCGCTTAGACCGACCTCTTCGAGGGCCTTTAAAGAGGCGTCCCTTGTTCTCCTCATACCCGCGTAAAGCAGCGGTAGCTCAACGTTCTCAAGGGCCGTCTGGGTGTTTATGAGGTTGAAGGTCTGGAAGACGAAGCCAATTTTTCTATTCCTTACCGCGGCGAGCTCGTCCTCTTCCATCTCGTCAACCCTTACCCCGTCAAGGATATAGGTGCCTTCGGTGGGCCTGTCGAGGCAGCCGATGAGGTTCATGAGCGTGCTCTTTCCGCTCCCCGAAGGGCCCCTTATGGCTACAAACTCGCCCTTTCGTATGTCGAGCTCTATGTCGTTTAGGGCCTGCACAGATATCTTGCCGGTCCTGTACTCCTTTGAGATGTTACGAAGTTCTATCATTTCTTGCCGTGGTAGCGAAGGAACCGCCACATGCTGCTCCCCGGGCCATCATCTTTTTTTTTCTTAAGCCCCGAGAGTATGACCACGTCACCGGCCTCGAGCCCCTTGACCTCGGTAAGAACGCCGTCGGTCTTGCCGGGAGTAACCGGGACCCAGACCGGGCCCTCTTTGCCGGACATGAAGACCCCTGCCTCCCCGTCCTTTTTCCTCAAGGCCTCGGACGGGACGAGCAGCACATCCTTTACGCTATCAATAACTATCTCCACATTCGCCGACATGCCGGGCCTGAGCTTAGCTCTGTCTTTTCCGGTGATGTCTATCACGACGTCGAAGAAGATAACGGTCCTCTCGACCCTGCCCTTGGGAGAAATCCTCTTTACCCTTCCCATAAATACCCTGTCGGGCCATGCATCTACGGTAATCTTTACCCTCTGGCCCGGTGCCACACGCCCTATATCCACTTCATCGACCATGGCCTCCACGTAGATACGGCTAAGATCGGCCATCGTGAATAA
>JAUVFY010000048.1 GCA_030594025.1 Deltaproteobacteria bacterium
AGCATAATCGAGGTCTTCGCCTCATCGGCGCTTCTACCCTTCAGGTCCTTTTCGTATATGTAACTGATAAAATCCTTTATAACGTTATCCCCGGCCCATCTTACGAGCCCGCAGTTTACATCCACAAGGCCCGCCTCGCTCAGGTATTTAGTCGCCTCGTTGAGCTCATCCGGGCCGCCTGCGAGCCTTTCGCTCATCTCTTTCAGGGAAAAACCCCGTGCCGAATCGGCGCATGCACGTGCCACCCTCAACGTTAAGGGGCCCCTCAGGTCAAAGGCGGACCTCAGCGCGAAGGCTATGTTCCCGTCGGAGACCTCAGTAACATAGACGTCGACAAAATCCCTTAAGCGTGCAAGGCCGGCATGCCTCTTTCGCGCAGCCCATACGATATTTTTTATATACATGGGGTTTCCGCCCAGAAGCTCGGCCAGATACGAGAGGACCTCGCTGTCGCACTCCACGTTATGCATGCGACACATCTCGAGGGCCATGGTCGTAGCGGTCTCCTTAGCCAGGCCCTTGAGCTCGATGGCCTCTACAGACGAGCGCGAGGGCCCTGCCCCGGGGATATTCTTTCTTGAGCCCGCAGCAACGAAGGAGAAAGCGCCGGAGGTCAGTGTTTCCATGTATTCACCAAAAACGGCGGGCCCTCCCCGGTAGAGGCAGACGCAATCGGCGAGGTCAAAATCGTCGAGCAAAAGAAATACGGGTCTCGTGGAATATCGGGATAAAACTGCGGGCGCGTTTATGGCATTCCTCAAGATTGCTATGTGGTCGCCCTGGGCCATGGCCTCGGCGTGTTTTGAGATCAACCCGGCCGCTTCAATCATATCGGTTTCCACAAGCAGCCGCTTTATTCCTTCGAGGGATATCTCCTCAATGGCGGTCCGGGGTTTTTTTGTCAAAAAGGCGAGGTACTGCTTTACGCACTCCCTCAGATAATCCCCGGCAAAGTCCTCGACATTGAAGTAGCCCTTGAATTGATAATAAACGGGAACTACCTCGTCCTGCTCCACGAAGAGCCTCCGGTAGACCCTCCTCAGGAGCTCGGTCTTGCCCATCCATCTAGTGCCCATAAGATACATCCCTGGCAGGCTCTTAAGCGGATGGGCGGCCCTGCCGAAGATATACTCTATCTCGCCCTGCCTGTCGAAAAATTCCGTGTCCGGGCAGACGCTGAAAATCATCTCATCTTTCATAGCAAATCACCCTGTTCTTGCCCAGGGACTTGGCGCGGTACATGGCCTTGTCTGCATTGTGTATAAGTCCTTCTATGTTTTCAGCGTCATAGGGGAACTCGGCCATGCCTATACTTACGGTCATACCCTCTTTAATGGGAAACTTCTCCTGAGAGAGCCTCATCCTTTCAACTGCCTTCCTTATCCTCTCGGCGGTGATATGGGAATCCTGCTTTCTGGTGCTGGGCAGAATCACTCCGAACTCTTCTCCGCCCAGCCTCGCAACCACGTCTATGGCCCGGACCCCTTCCCTTATCGCACTGGAGGCGCCCTTCAATGCCTCGTCGCCGGCGAGGTGACCGTATTTGTCGTTAAAGGCCTTGAAGTCGTCTATATCAACGATCAATATCGCGAAGCAGTCGTTGTGGCGCCTGACCCTCTCGACCTCCTCGAGTAGCCTCTGGAGAAAGTATCTCCTGTTGAATATCCCCGTAAGGGGGTCGGTCATGGAAATGGTCTTCAATTCCTCGCTCATGGCGTAATATGTCTCCCTCTCCAGGGCGATCGAGGCATAGTTGGCAAAGGACAGCACCATGTTGAGGTCCTCGTCGCTGAAGACCTCACCGGTTATCTTGTCGGATACGTTGATGACCCCTATGACGTTTGAACCCACCTTCAGCGGGATGCTTATGAAGGATTTCGTCCTGTATCTTGGGCGGTTTTTTCTCGACGGTATCGCTCTCTCTATGTCCCTTACCACCACAGGCTCCCCCTTCTTTGCTATGGAACCGGATATGCTCTCGCCGAGCTTTACCTGCAGGCTCTCGGCAAAGGTCCTGTCGATGCCCAGGGCCGCCTTGACCGAAAGAACAGAGTCATCGAGGATCATGAGGGAACCCTTTTCCGCTCCTACGAGTTCCGTGGATTTTTTAACTATGGTATCGTAGAGCTCTTTCCTGCCCGTTACGGTTGCGAGGGAGCTGCATACGTCTTGCAGTACCTGGAAGGCCTTGAGCCTGCCCTCTGCCTCACCCTCGTAAGGGATCGCGGCTTCGCCGTAACCGCACGAGTAAAGGCACTTGATGAAAGGAACGGCCATCTTCTTTATTATGTCGGACGGGCCGAAGACGGCCTCCGAGGGCAGCACCTTCAATTCATCTTTTAACTTCTGGAAGGTGGCCTCGTTAAAACCCAGCCCGGCCATGGCTTCGCAAAACTGCCTTGCCTCGCCCGTGAGATACAACTGGCCGACGATGAAAAAGGTCAGGGCCTTGTCCAGGTGGACCGGGACAGTGAAGATGAAGTGGTCTGAAGGGCATTTGAATACATGGACGTGGTCCCTTGAGATGACCCTCAAGTATGAGTTCAAGTCTCCGCACAGCCCCACTTGCTCTACCGCCCCTTTTATCGCATCGCACATATCATTTTTCCTGCTCGGGGGGGCGATGACGAAACCTTTATCGTTACAGAGTGCTACGGGAATATCTAACAGGCTTGAGAGACCTTCCTGGAATTTGCGCCACTGGGAAAGGTCAAGGGGTTCGGGCTGTGAAATCTGAGTAGAGTATTTCTTCTCCACTATCCTTACTTTATGGAGGTTTAAGGGCCGTTTGTCATGGGCAAGATAAAAATTGTAAATCTAAAAGATTATAAAAACTTCCGTCGCCTCCCATCTATTCATAACATCATCTCATAACATCATCGCGGCGACCACCACCGCTCAAACGGTAAATTGTATAAAGATTACATGACCTCCCAACCACTGTCAAGTATTTAGCACTTTCAGGTCCCTCCCCTTTTGGGCAGGTATCTCATCCCTCATCTCGCACGCTCTCTTCCAAACTCTTTAAGCCAGTTGAGAAGATTTTTCACCTCGTCCTGTGCTTTAAGGTAAAAGTCCGCCCCCCGCTCCGCACTACCTACGAAAACAGAAGACCCCGTTCCTTTTACTACCCTGAAAGCGTCCCTGTCCGTTTCGTCGTCTCCCGCGTAGATGGGCCACGTTGCTCTAAAACCCCTCCTTTTGAGCATCCACTCAACGGCCTTGCCCTTGTGCCAGAAGACCGGGGGGCGAACCTCGAAGACCTTCTTGCCCTCGGTAACCCTTACGAGGCCCCTTTCCAGCGAGGGCCCGGTGATTTCCATGAACTCCCTGGCAAAGGGTTTTACCTCCCTTGAATCAAGGAGCCTGTAGTGAACGCACAAGGTCACGCCCTTGTCCTCGATGATAACGCCCCTGAAACTCCGTGGCAGGCCCCTTAAAATGGAGTTGAGCCTTTTCAGCTCCTCCCTGGCCCCACTGCCGGTGTCGAAGACCATGGTAAACCCTTCCGAGAAGATCTCCATGCCGTGGTTCCCGGCGTAGACCAGACCCTTTATCGAGACCCTTTCGATTAAGTCATCGAGCGCCCTTCCGGAGATTATGACCGTGGGATACAGACGCACGAGTGCCCTGAGGAGCTCCTTTGTCTGGTAAGTAAGCCTGGCCCCCTCTGGCCTGCCCACGATCGGGGTGAGGGTCCCGTCGTAATCAAGGAAAAGGGAGATCGCTTTTCCCTTGAGAAGGGCCCCGAGGTAATCGAGATTTTTCAGAAGGTACTTGCTCACCGTATCGTTTTCAGCTCCCCGAGAACCTCGTCGACCCACCTGTATATGTTCTTTTCCCTTATGTGCCAACGTGCCCGTTCCATCTGCTCCTTTCTCCTTTCCGGTTTCATCTCCAGGGCGTTTTTGATTGCGTCTGCACAGCCCTCCGTATCGTAAGGGTTTATGGAGATGGCGCCCGGTATCTCCTGGGAAGAGCCCGCAAACTCGCTCACGAGGAGCGAGCCCTTCAAGTCTACCTGGGAAGCAACATACTCCTTTGCCACGAGGTTCATGCCGTCGTATATGGAACTTATGACCGCCAGATCGGCGTCCCTGTAAAGGGCTGCGAGCTCGTTGTGGCTGAGCCTCCTGTCTATGTATTCCACCGGGCGCCACCCCTTCTGGGAGAATTTTTTGTTCACCGAGTCGACCTTCTCCCTTACCCGTTCCATGTAACTCAGGTAGGGTTCCACCTTCCTCGTGGGCACCGCCACCATGACCAGAGTAAAATTCCTTTTGAACCTCGGATATTTGGCAAAGAAGAACTCGACGGCCTCGAGGCATTTGATTACACCCTTTGTATAATCGAGCCTTTCCACGGTCAGACCGACCTTCAACCCCTCCAGGGCCTTATCTCTTCTGAACCTCCGGATGAAGCCTTCCGCCTTTTTCTCAAGGGCGGCGCTCTCGAACCAGTCGAAGTCCACGCTTATGGGGAAGGCCTTCACCCTCGTTGTTGTCCCCCGGTAAGTAACCGTCCTCTTCGCAAAGTTGGGCCGGGCGCCAAGCTCCCTGCCCACGCATCTTAAGAAGTTCAACCCGAAGGAATCGAGCTGAAAGCCTATGAGGTCGTTGGCGAGCATGCCTTCGAGCAACTCTTTTCTCTGCGGACAGGCCCTGAAGACGTCATGGGGCGGCCACGGTATGTGCCAGAATATGGATGTCCTGGCCTTAGGCTTCAACTCCCTTATATATTTTGCACACAGCGCCAGGTGGTAGTCCTGGAGCCAGACGACGGCATCTTTTTTCGCCTCCTCGACTACCGCCCTGGCAAAAAGCTCGTTTACCTTTTTGTAGCTGTGCCAGTAGAACCTCCTCAGGTATATGCGCTCGAGTGCGATGTGGCAAAGCGGCCAGAGAAACCTGTTCGAGTAGCCGTTATAGTAGCCTTCAATGTCCTTCGGCGTCAGGGGCACGAGGCGCACCGTGTAAGAGGGGTTTTCCGGGGGCACCATGAAGCGCATGGCCTCCCTGGAGGGCTCCCTGCCCTCGGGCGCACTGCCGGCAGCTATCCACACGCCTTTCATCTCCTGCATTACGGGGTCCATGGCAGAGACGAGCCCGCCCACGCTCTTCTCGAGCTTACCCTTTTTCAAGCTGTAGGGCTCCCTGTTCGATACAACGATGAGCTGGCCTTTAGAGATCCCTTTCATTGTCCGTTGCACCTTTGATTGTAATTAAATTAAAAAATTTAAAAATTAAAACTAAAAAATTCTCTTTTCGTTATCCGCATCGAATAGATGAACTCTGTCCCATGCGGGGCTGAAAAAGACCCTCTCACCGGGATTTATACTTTCCTCTACCGGGGCCTTACCCTTTATCCTCTTTCCCTCGAGCCCCTCTGGTGTAAACTCGACCCACTGGAACGGGCCCGCGGGCTCTACAACGTCACAGAGGGCTTCATACCCGCCATCCAAGGGGGCCTTTGAAACTTCCACGTCCTCAGGCCTCATGCCTATTACAACTTCCGTTCCCACGGGCCTTTTCGACGAGATTTTTATTTTAGGCTCGACCGTCAACCGCCCGGGCCCCACTCGAAAGGGCTCCTCCGAGGTGACGCTGCCCTTTATAAAGTTCATGGCCGGGCTTCCCATGAAACCCGCGACAAAGATGTTAGCGGGCCTTTCGTAAAGCTCTATGGGTACTGCGCACTGCTCAACCCGCCCTTCAAGCAAAACGGCCACCTTGTCCGAAAGGCTCATCGCCTCTTCCTGGTCGTGGGTCACATACACAATGGTTATGCCCAGCTCCCTGTGGAGTTTTTTGAGCTCGGTCCTCATCCCGACCCTGAGCCTCGCGTCGAGATTGGATAGGGGCTCATCCATCAGGAACACCTTGGGCCTTCTTATCATGGCCCTTCCCAGGGCCACCCGCTGCCTTTGCCCTCCCGAGAGCTCCCTGGGGACCTTTTTTATTTGATCCCCTATGCCCAGGAGCCCCGCGATCCTGTTTACCTCACTTGTGATCGTAGCTTGCTTCTCCTTTCTAACCCTCAGGGGAAAGGCGATGTTCTCAAAAACGTTCATGTGGGGATAAAGGGCGTAGCTCTGGAATACCATGGCCACGTCCCTCGCCCCGGGGGAAAGCTCGTTTATCACCTTCCCGTCGAAAACGACGGTCCCTTCGGTTACGTCCTCGAGACCCGCTATGAGGTTCAGAACCGTGGATTTTCCGCAGCCGCTGGGGCCCACGAAGGTAAAGAACTCCCGGTCGGCTATGGTAAGGTCAAGGGACTTTATGACCTCCACCGTGCCGAACCTCTTCGAAAGGTTTTTCAGTATTATCTCCGCCATGGTTTTTTATTCTAAAACTCTTATCCTTTAAGCGCCCCCATCGTAAGCCCCTCGACTATCCTCTTCTGGAAGACGAAGACGAGCGCTATTATGGGAACCGTCACGACCACCGAGGCCGCCGCTATCTCCCCCCAGGGGACCTCGTGGATGCCCGGAAAAAGGGCTATGCCCACGGGTATGGTCCTCGAGTTGACGGTCGAGGTAAATGTAAGTGCAAACAGGAACTCGTTCCACGAGAATATGAACACGAGTATCGCGGTTGCGAATATCCCCGGGGCCGCAAGGGGGATGAATATCTTATAGAATATCTGAAATCGCGTGCATCCGTCCACCCTTGCCGCAAGGTATATCTCATGGGGTATCTGTCTGAAGAAGTTAGTCAGGATCCAGATTGTAAGGGGAAGGGTGAAGGTGGTATAGGTCATTATAAGTGCCCAAACGGTGTCCCTGAGCCCGAGGGTTCTTATAATGAGATAAAGAGGGCTCACGGTGGAGATGGGCGGGAACATGGATACCGAGAGCACGAAGGCAAGGAATACGGCTTTACCGCGGATGGGGAGCTTTGCGAGCGAGAAGGCCGCAAGCGAGCCCACGAAGAGAGAAAGAACGGTGGACGAAGTGGCAACGACGAGGCTGTTCATTATTATCCTTAAAAAGGGGTGCTCCTCGAATACGGCCACATAGTTTTCGGAGGTCGGGGCAGGGGGCAGAAGCGGCGGGAGCCTTGTAAGGTCCACCCCGGCCTTCAAAGAGGTTAAAAGCTGCCATATGAACGGGCCGAGGCAGTACAGGGTAACGAGGGCGAGAAGCGCTAAGATGCCCCAACGTTTTAATATCTTATCCGTGCTGACCTTCATATCTGAGTTTTTTAATTCAAAAGAAAAGTTCTCAAGAAACGGCCAGTGGCCGCCGTGGCTGCTATGGCCGCTATGGCCGCGCTATGGCTGCCTCCACAAGAGCCTCACATAGAAGACACTTATCGCGCCGACGCACAGAAACACCACCATCGATATGGCCGAACCGTAACCGAACTGGAGCGTCTGGAAAAGAACCTTGTATGCGTATATGGATAGCGTCTCTGTGGAGTTGGCCGGCCCGCCCCCGGTTAAAACGTATATCGCATCGAAGACCCGGAAGGCGTCGATGGTCCTGAAAAGAAGCACAACGATTATTATGGGCATCAAAAGCGGTAGCGTAACCTTCCTGAACATAAAAAATGGCCCTGCCCCATCGACCCTGGCGGCATGGTAGAGCTCCCGGGGGATTACCTGCAACCCGGCGGTCAGAAGGAGCGCCACGAAGGGTATGGTTTTCCATACGTCCATAAAAACTGCCGCGTTCATCGCCCACATGGTGCTTCCGAGCCAGTTCACTTTAAGGCCCAGAAGATAGTTAAAAAGGCCAAAGTCCGCGTTATACATCCACTCCCACATCTTTGCGGTAACCACCGTGGGGATTGCCCAGGGCACAAGCACCACCGCCCTCAGGACCCCCCTTCCCCTTATGGCACTGTTCAAGACAAGGGCCACACACATGCCCAGGACAAGCTCCAGTGTGACCGAGGTGACGGTGAAGTAGACGGTGTTTTTAAAGCTCGTGAAGAACCTCTCGTCGGTAAAAAGGAAGGTGTAGTTACCAAGGCCCAGGAAGGTCGAGGTCTCGAATATGAGATGCCTTTTGTGGAGGCTGAGCCAGAATACGTATATGAGGGGATAGACCGTGACAAGTACCAGAACCACTGCGGCGGGCATTATGAAAGGATATCCGCCCCTTTCGGTCTTAACGGTCAACTCTATTCCTCCGCTTCGAGAATACGCTTCAATTGTCTGTCGATGTATTCAAGGGCTTCCTCCGGGCTCTTCACGTCCGATATGACGGAGCTGAACTCCGGCTGAAGCACCTGGGTGATCATCATGTAGTAGGGGGAGACGGGCCTGGGCTTTGCCCTTTCAAAGACATCGTAAAGGCCCGTTATGAACGGTTGCGCCTGTTTTAGCTCAGTGTCCTCATAGAGGGACTTCCTCGTGGGTTTATAGCCCACTGTAAGGGCCATCCGTTTTTGCACATCATAGGAGGTAAGGTAGTTTATAAGCTTCTCGGCCTCCGGCTGGTTCTCTGAAGACCTGTTTATCCCGAGCTGCCAGCCGCCCAGCGTGGGTGAGGACTCACCACCTTCAAAGGCCGGAAGCGGCGCCACCCCCACCTTGCCCCTGACAGGGGAACCCTCCCTTTCGAAGATATTCCACGCATAGGGCCAGTTCCTCATGAAAAGTGCCCTGCCGTTTCCGAAGATGTGCCTCGTGGGCTCCTCGATGGCGGTCCTTACAAGCTCGGGGCTTACACCGTGTTTGTATATGAGGTCCCTCATGAAGGCCAGGGCAAAGGCGTTCTCATCCGCAAGCGCGCTGGGCCTTCCGTCCGTGAGTATCTCCCCGCCGTTACTCCATATAAATTCCATCACGTTGCATACGAGCCCCTCGTACTGTTTTCCCTGCCAGATAAAACCGTAAAGCCCCGGGGGCTCTGCCCCGGTAACCAGCTTCGCGGTACGTATGAGCTCGTCCCATGTCCGGGGCGGGGAAAACCCGTACTTA
>JAUVFY010000189.1 GCA_030594025.1 Deltaproteobacteria bacterium
AAAAAAGGATTAACCCCGTTAAGAGCTAACCCCTTGAGAAAGTCTGAAGGCCTGCGGAAGGTTTTTTAATTCATGAAAACCTATGAAAAATGGTCGGGGCGAGAGGATTTGTCTGAAAAGGGACGACGGATTGCAATCTGCACCGTGCTCTCCCAGAACCGGTTTTTCTTTGCTTACTTTCTTTTTTTCCAAAAAGAAAGTAAGTGGTCGGGGCGAGAGGATTTGAACCTCCGACCCCCGCGTCCCGAACGCGGTGCCCTACCAGACTGGGCCACGCCCCGACAGTCCTAAAGGTGCGTTTGAAAATATGATAACATTTTTTACTGCTAATTCAAGGGGCAATTTTCGCTCCGTCCCGACAGAAAACCTGAAGCGGCAGCGGTTATACCCTTTAGGGAAATTTTTTGACATGTAAGGTTTTTATAGTGTGCTTGTTTCAGGTCCAAAATATCATTTAGCCAGGCATAATCAGGCCAAACATCATCCGGGAGGTGCGGCAATGAAAAAGAAGGTCAAGCATCTTTTTACCTCTTTATTTTTGGCTTCCCTTTATAGAGGTCTTTTTCGCAGCGGGCTCCTGTTACTGCGACCCCATATCATGGGACCTTTGGTGGGCCATAATGATACTGGATTGAAATCAAAAACCAGGGACACAGGATATCTCAAAGAATGCCCGGCATTTGAACCGTCCCCCCCCTCGCAAGGTGTTTGACAAACCACCCCCGAATCCTGTATAAAAGTATGAATCCTCCAAGGTGAGATTGCGGGCAGGCTGAAATCCATTTGAGGGTGCGTCTATGAAGAACACCGCCCCCCCCGAGCGTGAGCAGTGGGGCACCAGGATAGGGCTCATCCTGGCTATGGCAGGAAACGCCATAGGGCTCGGAAACTTCCTGAGGTTCCCCGTCCAGGCCGCGGAAAACGGCGGCGGGGCCTTCATGATACCCTATTTCATCTCCTTTATAATCCTCGGGATCCCTCTTATGTGGGTCGAGTGGGGTATAGGACGCTACGGTGGGACGATAGGACACGGCACGGCCCCGGCGATGTTCGACGCCCTGTGGAAGAACCGCTTCGCAAAGTACATCGGAATACTCGGCATATTCCTCCCCCTCGTAATACTCATATACTATACGTATATTGCCTCCTGGACCCTGGCCTACAGCTTCTCTTCTATACTGGGTCTTTTTCCTTCTCCTGAAGCCGGGGCTACATTCGCATCCCCCGCAGAGTACCTTGCGCCCTATCAGAACTACCTCGGGGATTATATCGGGACTACGGCCGAGGGCCGCTTCCTTACCCCCCACCCTTTTGCCTATCTGTTTTTTCTTATAACCCTGGGTATCGGGCTCTACGTCCTTGCAAAGGGCATCGCAGGGGGGATAGAAAAACTCAGCAAGGTCGCCATACCTGCGCTTTTTATAATGGCGTTAATACTTTTTATAAGGGTCATAACGCTCACCTCGCCCACCGACCCCTCTCTTACGGCCGTAAGGGGGTTTTCATTCCTCTGGGAGCCCGACTTAAGTGGGCTTCTTAAGGGCAAGGTCTGGCTCGCCGCGGCCGGGCAGGTCTTCTTCACCCTTTCCCTGGGCCTGGGCGCAATACTCACCTATGCGAGCTACGTGAAAAAAGACGAGGACGTTGCCCTCGACGGCCTTTCCACTGCGAGCCTTAACGAGTTCGCCGAGGTCGTCTTCGGCTCCACGATAGCGATAGTCTCGGCCGTCATATTCTTCGGCATGGCCGGGACACAGGAGATAGCCGAGGGAGGGGCCTTCAACCTCGGCTTTATAAGCATGTCCGCCATATTCGTCAACATGCCGATGGGCCAGTTCTTCGGGTTCCTGTGGTTTTTCTTACTCTACCTCGCGGGACTCACCTCCATCGTGGCCCTCTCGCAGCCCATTATCGCGTTCTTCGAGGACGAGTTCGGGTGGTTGAGGAACAAGTCCGTTAAAGTCCTCGGCTTGATATTCGTCGTATCCGTGCCCCTTCCCATGTTCGTCAGGGGGGGGCTCGACGAGATGGACTTCTGGGTAGCAACCTTCGCCCTCGTATTACTCGCACTCTGCGAAATAATAATTTTTTTCTGGATATTCGGCGGAGAGAACGCGTGGGCCGAGATAACCAGGGGCGCGCACATCACCATACCGAGGGTCTTCTTCTACATAACGAAGTATGTAACGCCTTTTTTCCTTATCGTAATCCTCGGTGTCTGGAGCTGGCAGGAACTTCCGAAGGTCCTCGGCAAGGAGGGCCCGGGGGTCCTGGTGGCGCGCGTATTCCTCATAGTGCTGCTTCTGCTCCACATACTGGCCGTCAGGTGGGCCTGGAAAAAGAGGAAAGAGGCGTGAATTTAAATAATGATACTTTGCATGGTGCGGGCAAATAGTCGATTTTAATGAACTCTCGTAAACGAATCTGGAAAACGCTATGAGTGTGAATGGCTGGCTATTCTTAATCGCTTCGTGGGGGGTCGTCATAGGGCTTGTGAGCTTCTGTTTCTATAATATATTTTTTAAGAAGCCCTGAAGCCCCCCCTGAAGCCCCCATTGAAATCCGTTGATTTTTCCCAAGAACCTTTGTTAGAATATCCTGTGTGAAAAGGATTTTACCACTCCTGATAATAATCGCCTTTCTCGGTCCCGGTTTTACCCCCCTTGCACACGCCATAGGCACGGGTGGGTTACATTACTGTAAACATTCAGGCGGGCCCTGCAAGCACGGCGACGCCTGCCCCGTGAAGCACAGGTCCCATAAGAAGGGCGAAAAAGGGCATCATAAGAAAGGCAACTCCTTTTTAGAGTGCTCTACCTCAGGCAACAC
>JAUVFY010000099.1 GCA_030594025.1 Deltaproteobacteria bacterium
AGTTAAAGGGGGGTTATTTACAAGTTAAGGGGGGTTATTTACAAGTTAAGGGGGGTTATTTACAAGTTAAAGGGGGTTATTTACAAGTTACGGGGGGTTTATTTCCAGGAAGCTCCTCAACGCTCCATCACGCCGAGGGCCCTTATCGCGCGGTACCTCATATTGATATTTCCTTTGACCGAAAAGTAAAGCATCGCCTGTTCGGCCCTTTTGTCGCCGCTTCTACCCACCACCTCTATGGCCCTCTCCACGACCCCCTGGTCTTTGCTCTTAAGCATCTGCATTATGGGCCCGATTAGCTGCGGCTCCCTGTAATTGCAAAGGGCCTCTATGGCCACCCTCGCGACCACCGGGCTCTCGTCCTTAAGGCTCTCGACGAGGTTAGGCAGGGCCCTGCTGTCGGAGAAGTTCCCCAGGACCCTTACGGCCGTGGCCCTCACATCCTCAATCGGGTCCTTTACGCCCTTTAAAAGGAGCGTGGTGACCTGCTGGCCCCTCAGGTTGCCCAGGGCATAGACGGCCCTGAGCTTTTCGAGTTTGCCCCCGGAGGCTATGAGCTCGGCGAAAGAATCCAGCTTGGCCCTGGTCTCAAGCCTTTCAAGGGCCTCGGCGGCGAGAATCCTTATATGCTCGTCTTCGTCTATGAGGAATCCTACGAGCGCTGCTTTTCTCTTGTCCATTGAGTTAAAAAATTACCAAATCCTCCTGCAAGTTGCAAGCACTTTATCAAACCAGGCCGAAAGGTCCTCAAGCGCCCTGGTTGAAGCCTCCATGCGCATTTTCTTTCCTCCGCCGTGGGGCAGGAGCCCGAAGTTGGCGTTCATGGGCTGAAAGGGCTCGTGCGAGGGCTTTGAAATGTATCTCAAGAGGGCCCCGGTCATCGTCGTTCGAGGAGGGCAGACCGTAGTTATACCGTTTGCGTACAGAAAGGCGTTTATGCCTGAAACGAGTCCAGAGGCCGCTGATTCGCAGTAACCCTCGACCCCGGTAATCTGGCCGCCAAAGAATATCGCGGGATCCTTTTTAAGCTGCCCGGTATCTTCAAGGAGCACGGGGGAGTCTATGTAGCTGTTTCTGTGGATGCTCCCCAGACGGGCGAACCTTGCGCGTTCGAGCCCGGGGATGAGCCTGAAGACCCTGGTCTGCTCCTGGTGGGTGAGCCGTGTCTGAAAGCCGACCATGTTGTAAAGGGTATCTTCAACGTTTTCACGCCTGAGCTGCACGACGGCATGGTGTTTTAGTTTAACCTCACACCCACCGCCGCTCCCGCCGCCCCCGCTCCGGGGGTCTTCCAGCCCCACGGGCCTTAAAGGGCCGTGGGCGAGTGTTTCAGGGCCCCTTTCCGCAAGGGTCTCAACCGGAAGGCAGCCCTCAAAAAAAACAGCCTTTTCAAACCCGCGAAGCGGGGTCCTCAGGGCCCCGGTTAGCTCCCCTACGAACATGCGATACTCGTCTTTTGTCATGGGACAGTTTATGTAATCTCCTTCGCCCCTGGCGTAACGAGAGGCCCTGAAAGAAACCCCCGGGTCTATGGAGTCCCTGTAGACTATGGGGGATATGGCGTCGTAGAAAAAAAGCCTCTTTTCTCCCACGAGCCCCTGTATCGCCTCCGCAAGAGCGTCCGAGGTAAGCGGCCCTGTTGCGATTATGACCGGTTTTTCTTCCGGCACTCTGACCACCTCCTCCCTTACGACAATAACCCCTGCGGCTATAAGGGTCTCGGTTATATACCTCGCAAACCGGGCCCTGTCCACTGCGAGGGCCTTTCCAGCCGGGACCCTGGTCTCTCCGGCCGCCCTTATAACGAGTGAATCCAACCTCCTCATCTCCTCTTTCAGGAGCCCGGAGGCGTTTTCAAGCGAAAGCGATTTTAAAGAGTTACTGCAGACGAGCTCGGCCATGTTTCTGTCCTTATGGGCCGGGGAGAAGCGAACCGGCTTCATCTCGTAGAGGGTTACCTTGCCGCCGAGCCTTGCCACCTGGTACGCGGCCTCGCACCCGGCAAGCCCCCCGCCTATAACAGTGACTTCTGCCATTATTCAATATTACTCCCCGTAAGTTTCTGCTTCAAGGGTTTTAAATTGCCCCCTCCCCCCCGGCGCGGGTGAGCTCTCAAGGTGGTTGCCCCGGCAGAGAAAATGTGCTAATTATGAGAACCATGAAGAGGGTTAGAGTACACGTCATAGTTGAGGGCTTTGTGCAGGGGGTCTTCTTCAGGGCGAATACGGCCGATAAGGCCCGGTCCCGGGGGCTTGGGGGCTGGGTGAGAAACAACTACGACGGTACGGTGGAGGCGGTCTTCGAAGGCGAGGAAGGCCCTGTAAAAGATGTCGTCGAGTGGTGCCGCAAGGGGCCGCCCGGAGCACGGGTGGAAGGGGTACCGCAGACCGGGAAGACGCGAAGGACGAATTCGATGATTTCAGGATACGCTACGATTAAAAGAAGTCCCGGAACCTTTTTAACATGTTTAACATGCGGGGGACACGCTTTGACCCGCCTTGCGGTATTTTCGCTTTTTCTTGTCCTTTTCATTAACCACGGCTGCTCCACGACCCCCGAGGGGCCGAAGTACCTCTGGCCGGCTGAGTCGGGGCACCCTGGATACCTCATAATACAGGGTGCGGGCGTCTTTGAAGACGAACGAATAAGGGTGACGGTAAGGCCCGTCGTGCCGGGCGATGGGACTATCAATAAAACCATTTTCAAGGAACTTTTGGACGAAAACTACGTAATCCTGGATATGACAATCGAGAACCGCTCAGAGGAAAAGATAATGTTCAACCCCTCGCACACCTCTCTTATGGACAACCAGCTCGAATACAGGAAGCCCATTAATTACACCGACCTTTTCACCATAGTTAGGAAGAAGGAAAAGGAAAGACCCCCGGAGAAAATTCTTACGGGGCTCAGGGGCACCTACTACGACCTGAACGAAACAGTTCCGCCCGGCAAGAAGACAAAAAAGCTCCTCCTCTTCCATCCCCTTTCCGAGAGGGGTAAAAGCGCGGTTTTAAAAATAAAGGAGCTTTACATCGGCACCGATACTATAAGCCTCATCTTCCCGTTACGTATGAGGGGGGCGGACGGTCAATAACTATCAAACCGCATACAAACTCAACTGTCTGACTTAAATTAAAAAACGCCCTTTAGAGCTTCGAGGACTTTTTCTCTGGTTATCTGGGCTGATTCTGGCTACTTGCATACATCGTGGTTAAATTAAAGCCCCCTTACTCCGTTATATACTCCTTGACCTTCTCCTTTGTCTCCTCGTAGGTCTCCTTCATCTTCTCTTTTGTCTTCTTGAGGGTCTTATCGGCCTTCTTCGCGGTATCCTCCCTCGTCTCCTCGACCGCCTCCTTGGCCTTCTCCACCCCTTCTTTGAGCTCCTTTTCGTACTTTTCGAGCTTTATGCCCGCCTCCTCGGTCTTCTGGCCGAGTTTTTTGAGGAACTCCGGACCCCCCAGGTATAAAAAGAGTAAAAAGATAATCACTCCGAGAAAGATGCCGAGAATAATCCTTTTCATTTGCCTTGACCCATTAATCCAGGTTTCATAACCAGCATTCTTTTCAGGATAGCCCTTGTTTTATCCTTTTTATCCTTTTTATCCCCTTTATCTTTTTTATCCTTAAGGCCTCCCCGTAGGCAACGGTCCTGGGAACACCGAGTTTTTTCGAGGCCACGGCCGCCGCGTCCTTTACGGAGCTTCCCGCTTCAAGGAGTTTTTTAATCTCCCCGGCGAGTTTTCCGGGCTCTTCTTCGGCCTTCGGCGCCCTCAATACGATCGTTATCTCGCCTTTTAGCTCCCTCTCCTTTAGGGCCCCTGAAAGCTCCTCCACCGTGCCCCTCAGGACCTCCTCGTAGAGCTTCGTCATCTCCCGGGCTATGACCAGATGGACGTCTCCCAGCAAGCCCTTTATCTCAGCGAGGGTGGCCTTTAGCCTCCGCGCCGTCTCGTAGACGACGACCGTTGTATCCGCCCCCTTTAGCGCGCTTAAAAACCTTCTCCTCCGGCCGGCCCCCGCGGGTACGAAGCCCTTGAAGGTGAACTCGTCCGTGGGGAGCCCGGCTACACTCAGGGCGGCCGTAAGGGCCGAGGCTCCGGGCACGGCCACGACCGGTATGGACTCTTTCAAGGCGAGCCTTACGAGCCTGTAGCCCGGGTCTGATATGCCAGGGGTTCCGGCTTCTGTTACCAGTGCGATCGTCTTACCCCCTTTGAGCTTTTCTACGAGCCTGGGCCCCTTCGCCCTCTCGTTATGCTCGAAGTAGCTCGTTAGTGGGGTGGAGATGGCGTAGTGCGCCAGGAGTTTTCTCGTTCTCCTCGTATCCTCTGCCGCAATGAGGTCCACCTCCTTCAGGACCTTCAACGCCCGAAGCGTAATGTCCTCGAGGTTACCTATGGGGGTGGCCACGACGTAGAGGGTTCCCAAGCAAGCTACCTCCTCTCGAAGCTCATGGCCGCAAAGGGTATCATCGCAACGATGAATATACTAACAGCTATGATATCGAGGCTCAAGGGGAATTCGGCCTCGAAGATCCCCCCTGTCGTAAGGGCCCCGCCCGTAAACAGTATATGTTTGAAGGAATCGATGCCGTAACACAGCGGGTTTATGAAGGCCAGGTACCTTATGGGGTCTGGAAGCGATTGAATGGGGTAAAGTGCGCCGCTCAGGAAAAACATCGGGAGCACTATAAAGTTCATTATGACGTTAAAGCCCTGGAGCGAGTCGATCCTGGCGGCTATAAAGAGCCCGAAGGCGGTAATCGCAAGAGAAACCAGTGTTATAAGGAATATCATCGCAAAGAACGCCCCGGGGCTTATCTTTATTTCCAGAAATGGGGCGACTACAAGGAGCGCAGCCCCCTGGAATAGAGAAAGCGCGGTGCCGCTCAAGAGCTTTCCCGCGACTATCGTAAACCTCGACACGGGGGCTACGAGCATCTCACGGAGGAAACCGAACTCGCGGTCCCATACCACGGAGATGGTCGAGAAGATAGAGCTGAAAAGGATCGTCATCCCCACGATTCCCGGCAAGAGGAACTGTATGTAGGTGCCCTGGGAACCGGGGTCTATTATCCTGGTGAAGCCGGCGCCCACGATTAAAAGCCACAGGAGCGGCCTGGCGATCGTAACAAGCACTCTTCCCCTCTGGCGGAAGAACCTCTTGAACTCCCTCAGGACTATGACGTAGATCGCCTTATAGGAAAACATCTTCGTTCCTTATTAAATTAAAACCGTCTATTTGCCTGCCCTGCCCCCATAAAAGCATTCCCCGAAAATCCCGTTCAAAAAATACCACCTTGATGAGGGGCGGGGTTTTTTCTATAATAGTTTAACGAGCCGGGGGATAAAACCCAATAGTTGCCCTTGAATTATACCATTTTTATACCAACAAGAAAGTTATATATTCCCTGGCTTTCCCTTTTAACCAGCACCCGCTTAGGTCATCGACGAAAATGAAAACGGAACTGAAGCTCCATCTGGCAATAGCGATCTTAACCGCATTTTCCCTGAT
>JAUVFY010000094.1 GCA_030594025.1 Deltaproteobacteria bacterium
GACCTCTACGTATTATCTTTCTTTAAAAGCTCGAAGAGGGGGGCTTTTCATGGTCGCTGAGAAACTCATAAGCCTCGCCGGGCTCCTTTTTTTCCTGGGCATCGCCTGGGCGATGAGCGAGGACCGCAGCAGGGTTAATTTGAGGCTCGTCGGCTGGGGCGTGGGTCTCCAGTTCGTCTTCGCCGTTATTATACTCAAGACCTATCCGGGCCGCCTCGTATTCGATGCCGCAATGGTCGTCATGACCGGGCTCCTTGATTTTACAGAGATAGGGGCCAGGTTCCTCTTCGGAAGCCTCGTAACGGACTCCTCCATCGGGGCGGTCGTTGCCTTCAAGGTCCTTCCCACCATCATATTCATAGCGTCCCTGATGGGTGTGCTTTATTACTTCCGGGTAATCCAGGCCGTTATATGGTTCATGGCCAAGATAATGGAAAGGACGATGGGGGCCTCCGGGGCCGAGGCCTTCATGGCCGCGGCATTCGTCTTCATGGGCATAGAGGCCGTGACCGCGGTAAGGGAGTACATAAGGAAGATGACGCGCTCGGAGCTCTTCACCTTCATGACCGGCTTCATGGCCACCATAGCAGGGAGCGTCATGGCCGCTTACGTGAGCTTCGGCGCCAGCGCCGGGCACCTCCTGGCCGCCTCTATCATGAGCGCCCCGGCGGCCATAGTAATCTCCAAGCTCATGGTCCCTGAGACAGAAAGGCCGGTCACCTCCAGCGGAACCGAGGGCATAGAGCTAAGGAGCGAGGCCGTGAACTTCGTGGAGGCCGCGGCCAACGGCGCGACAGACGGGCTGAAGCTCGCTTTAACCATAGGGGCCATGCTCCTGGCCTTCGTATCCATAATAGGCATGCTCGACGCGGGACTCGGCTACCTCCACACCTCGTTCGAAGCAATCACTGCCTACCTGTTCGCACCATTCGCATTCATAATGGGGGTCCCCTGGGAGGACTGCCTGGAGGTGGGCAAACTCCTGGGCATAAAGGTCATCTTCAACGAGTTCATAAGTTACCAGAGGCTCGAGACCTTGATCGAGGGCGGCACACTCGCGGCCCGCTCGGTTACGATTTCCACGTATGCGCTTTGCAGTTTCGCGAACTTCGGGAGCCTGGCAATAATAATAGGCGGGATAGGTGGGATAGCTCCGGAGAGGAAAAAAGAGGTCGCCAGGCTGGGTCTAAGGGCGCTCGCCGCGGGCTGCATCGCAGGGTTCATGACCGCGACGGTGGCCGGCATGCTCATTTGATTCTTTTACCTTATTTACCTTTTTTACCTTATTCCCCTTGCTTTTCCCACTTCTTCTCAAGCGGGAAGAGTGCTACTCCCCGGGCCTGCTTATCCGTTATCTCGTTTATCGTCTGCTCGAGGGCGAGGAAACGCCTCGGGGTGCTCGGGTGGGTGGAAAGGAAACCCCTCTCTTCGATAGATGCCGGGTGCTCGACGGCCATCCTCCGCCACATGTGCGCGGCACCCGTTATGTCGAAATCGGCCTCCGCGGCGATATAGAGCCCCGCGTAATCGGCCTCTGCCTCGAACTCCTGGGAATAGACGAGCTGCCCGAGCTTTCCGAACGTGCCCCCCGTGTCAACCCCCGTGGTTGCGATTATGAGCAGGTCCAGCAATGAGCCGAGCAGTATGTTGCCGTACCTTTTCTCAAGGTGCCCGAGGGCGTTGTGGGACATCTCGTGGGCCATAACGAGCGAGAGCTCCGTGTCGTCTTCCACAAAGCGGAGCATCCCCGTGGTAACGGCGATGTTATTCCCGTCGGCAAAGGCGTTTACCGAATCGTCGCCCACCATGACTATCCCGTAGTTGCAGGCCGTTATACCGTCTATGATGAACTCAAGGGTCCTGCCGCCGCGCTCCACCTCGAGCGTTATGGTGGGCCCGTCAATCTCCTCTATCCTGTCCATCACGTAGCGGGCTCTTAGCTCTCCAACTTGCTTGCCGTAAACGGTAAGTACCCTGTCATTGACCCTGAGCCCCGCCCTTTCAGCGGGGGAGGCCGGGTGCACATACCTTACGTACACGCCCGAGCCTATGCCGAAGTGGCGGGCCGCGACTTCCTCGTACTTCTTTCCGTATACCCTGGTGTCATGGAGCAGGAACCCGTAGATGGTATGCACCTTCTTGCCGCAGAGCTCCGAGGCGGTAACCATGAGCGGCAACCCCACGTTCAGAAGCCTCTCGTACCTCTCAACCCTCACAGTGAAGGCCAGCTCCCGCTGCCTCTCGGCCTCGGCCCGTGCCTGCTCCTCATCGACCCTGGGGGTTACGAGCGTGGGTGCGCAGCCGGAAAGGACGGCGGCAAGCCCCAGTGAAAGGGCCAACCCGATAATGCGAAAAGACGGTCTGGTCTTAATGGTCTTAATGGTTTTAATGGTTGATGCCATCTTATCCCGTGGGGAACCGTTTACGGTTAAACCCGACCCAGTAAGGGTTTCCGTTGTTAAAGGCTTTAATTTTATAGTAGCTTTAACTCCGGGGGCAGTCAAGGGGATTCCTCCAGTGGAAGACCCGAAGGGGGTTTTCCCTTGCCCTTGAAGCGGTTTGTCTGTTAATCTGTCTTTTATCGCTTTACCAATAGAACCCGTGGAACCGGGAGGAGACTTTATGGAATTTGAACACCTTGAGGAAAAAGAGGCGGTCGAAAGGGCCGCTCTTTTGAAAAAGAACGGCCGTGCGTTCTACACGCTTCTTTCCGTTAAGACCGCCGACCCTGAGACAGCCGACGTTCTCGAGCGGTTGGCAAAGGAAGAGGAAAGGCACCTAAAGCTCATCGAAGAAAAATTCTTCCCCGGGGCGGGCTTCCCAGAAGAGATTACCGACGAGGAGATAGAGCTCGAAAAATATGTCGAAAGGTGTTGTGTCTCGGAGCTTTTCGTAAAGAAGATAGACGTTGAAAAGTTAGTTCATCTCATGGACAGCGACAAAAAGGCGCTCCTCGTGGCGCTCGAGGTGGAGCTCCACGCCTCCCAGTACTTCGAAAAGCTCGGCTCCATGGCTGGAACCGAGGAGGCCCGCAAGCTCTATAAGGAACTGGCCGAGGAGGAAAGGGGCCACGTTCGAGAGATAGAAACGCTCTTAGGTTAAGGGTTAAGGGCGGTCTTCCTTTCATCCGCCCCACAAGGTGTCCCCGGCTAAAACTCCGGGGCGGGTTTGCCTATGAGATAGCCCTGCACGAAGTCCACCCCGTATTCCTTGAGGATGTTCATCACCTCCACGTTCTCCACGAACTCGGCTATTGTCTTGATGCCCATGCCCCTGGCCACTTCTATCATTGCCTTTACGAAGAGCTGGTCGTCGAGGTTGTGCTGGAGTCTCCTTATAAAAGAGCCGTCTATCTTTATGTAGTCAACCTTCATCTGCTTGAGGTGCGTAAAGGAGCTCAGCCCCACGCCGAAGTCATCGAGGGCGAAATGGCATCCCATGGCCTTAAGCTCCTCGATGAACATGAGCGCATCGTCGAGGTTCTCGACGGCCTCTGTCTCTGTAATCTCGAATATAAGCCTGTCCGCGTCCGCACCCGTCTTTTTTATCTGCGACTTTATAAACTTGAGCAAATCCTCGTCCCCCACGTTCCTTCCGGATACGTTCATCGAAAAGGAACGGGGTACATTATCGACCCTTTTTTTCGTCTCGGCCTGGCACATCATGGTTTTCTCTATCATCACCCTGTCTATGGCGCCGATGAGGCCGTACCTCTCGGCAACGTCGATAAAGGTCCCCGGAAGGAGGATCCTTCCATCTGAAGCTTGCATACGTACGAGGGCCTCGAAGTGGTTGACCTTGTCGCTTTTAAGCCCGAGTATGGGTTGAAACCACGGCGTAAACTTACCCTCTTTAAGGGCACTGAGTATAAGTCCTTTTACCTGGAGTTTAAGGTTCATCACCTCTAAATCGCGGTCCTCGGGGCGGAAAAGATGGCACTTGTTTCTTCCCAGCTCCTTTGCACGGAACGTGGCGGCATCCGACTTTTTAAGGAGCTCACTGGTCGTGTCCCCGTGAATCGGGTAAAGCGAGAGCCCTATGCTTACGGTTATCTGCGAGGGTATCTCCTGGAAATGAAAGGCCTCAATGGTCTTTCTTATCTCCTCGGCCGCCTCCACCGCCTCCTTCTCGGTTCTTCTGGGCATGAACACGGCAAACTCATCAGAGCCGAGACGGGCTATGATACTGCCCTTTTCTTTCGTCTCTTTATTTAATTCGTCCAGGTACCTTATCGTATTTTTGATGTGCCTCGCCGCACTCTGGAGCAGACTGTCGCCTGCGATGTGGCCGGACGTGTCGTTTATCGTTTTGAAATCGTCTATATCTATAATGAGCAAAGCGCCGGTATGCCCCCTGGCCCCGGCGTAAGACAACCAGCTATCCATCATTTCTATGAATCTTGTACGGTTAACGAGGTTCGTTATCCCGTCAAAGGTCGCCAGGTACTTTATCCTCTCCTCGGACTGTATCTTCTCGGTTATGTCATCCTGGACAAAGAGGAAATTTATGATCTCTCCCTTTTCGTTTTTTATGGGTATTATTTCCGTTTCGGCCCAGTAATCCTGGCCGTCCTTCTTTTTGCTCTTGAGAGTCCCTCTCCAGGGCTTGCCGGAAAGGACGGTGCGGCGCAGTTCTTCGTATGCCTCTGTGGATTCGCCTTCGGGCGAGAATGACTGGAAGGTCCTGCCGATGATGCTTCCTTTGGGATAACCGGTCGCGGACTCGAAGACCGGGTTTACGTATTCTATTACGCCGCCGGCGTCGGTAATGGATATCATGTTGACGCTGTGCTCTATGGCCGTTGAAAGCTTTTTGATTTCGAGCTCGTGGGCTTTGCGCTCTGTTATGTCCACGACAATCCCGGAAAGGGTCTCGCCCTCGAGGGTCGCGCTCACGAGGACATTCTTTTTGCTGCCTGTCTTTGTAATCGCCTCGAGCTCGTAACCGCTTGTGCTGCCCCTTTTCTTGAGGGTCTCTAAAAGGTCCGCCCTCTGCCCGGGATCCCTGTACCTTTCAAGGACGCTCCCGGACATCATCTCCTGGGGCGAGTCAAACTCGAACATCTTCGCCAGGGCCTCGTTTACATAAAGGATGTCGCCCTTGAGGTTTGACTGATACACCCCTACGACCTCGTTGGAGACGATGTCGCGGTAGTTTTTCTCCGATTGTTTTAACGCCTCGACGGCCCCCCTTTGCTCGGCCTCCGAGGCCTCCAGCTCTCTAACCCTCTTTTTTGTCTTCGCGAGCTCTTCTTTGAGGCGTTCTATGAGATTTCCGGTTGTCTTCTTCTCGCCTTTCACGATGTTATCCCCCGAGCTATCCTATTTCTATAGTATAAACTTATAAAAAAGTCCATAAATTAAATAAAGACCTGTACAAATATACAGGCCTTTTAAAAAAAACCGTTTCGGTCAGTTGAATTTTCGGTAATGGTTTTGAGGAATGGAATTTTTAAATAAAGACCCTTAAGGAGAGGTCTTCTTTTCTACGGGGGGCAGGCATTTTTTGGTGAAAATCAAACGCGGTGTGCTTGAAAAACCCGGCGGGAAACAAGGGGGTGAAAGGTCGAGCCATACACCTGCGTTCAGGGAAGACCCTCCCTTATACTCGCCACCTCCCTGAGCATCTCGTCCCTGTGCGTCCCGGCCCAGTAAATACGGGCGCAGCCCGGGCAGGTGAGAAAACGTTTCTGCGTTTTGAAGACGTAGGCGGGGACCTTTTTTTCAACCGTGTCCCGGCCGATCTCCTCGAGCGGGATGTTACACCTAAGGCACCGCGTAAGAAACCTCCCCGGGTCCATCCCGTAGACCGAAAGGACCTGGCGCAGCTGGTCTATCAGGTGGTCGCTCTCGATAAAAAGGTAATTGTCTCTAACCCACCTCCTGAGTATAAGGAGCGGGTCCCTCGTGAGTATGGTTCTCCGCTCCTCCGAGGCCCTC
>JAUVFY010000027.1 GCA_030594025.1 Deltaproteobacteria bacterium
CTTGGCCTATGAGCCGTTTATCAGAATCCTCTCCGAGCACCCTAAATTAAAATTTTCCTTCCACACATCAGGCTATCTACTCGACTGGCTCTCGAAAGAGCGCCCCGATTACATAGAACTGATTAAGTCCATGGTCATGAGGGGGCAGGTTGAGATAATGGGGGGCGGTTATTACGAACCAATACTCGCCGTAATACCCCGGGAGGACCGTCTGGGCCAGATAAGGCTTATGTCCGAAAGGATCGAGGAGCTTTTTGACGTGCGGCCCAGGGGTCTGTGGCTCGCTGAAAGGGTCTGGGACCCCACGATCCCCAAGACCCTTAACGAGGCGGGCATCGAATACGTTGTCGTCGATGACTACCACTTCATAAAGTCCGGCCTCAAAGGGGAGGACCTTTTCGGTTATTATATAACAGAGGACCTGGGCTACCCGGTTAAGGTCTTCCCCGGAAGCGAAAGGCTTAGGTACCTTGTACCCTTCAAGCCCGTGGAGCAATT
The DNA here is from genome assembly GCA_030594025.1 of Deltaproteobacteria bacterium. Lineage (GTDB taxonomy): Bacteria > Desulfobacterota > GWC2-55-46 > GWC2-55-46 > JAUVFY01 > JAUVFY01. The sequence continues at coordinate 499 of JAUVFY010000027.1, forward strand.
TGTGGAATTTATGAGGATATCGAAAGGGATGTCGGGCGAAGGGGCGGCAACGGTATATGCAGATGACGGAGAGAAGTTCGGCATATGGCCCAGCACGAACAAACTGGTATACAAGGAGGGCTGGCTCAAAAGGTTCGTAGAGAAGGTCGAGGATAATTTAGGCTGGATCCAGCCCGTGACCTTTTCCGAGTACATGGAAAACGAAGGCCCCCTGGGCAGGGTCTACCTTCCCACCACGTCCTACATGGAGATGGGTGAGTGGGCGCTACCGGCGGAGGCCTCATTCGAATACACCACCCTTAGGGACGAACTTGCTTCCCGCGAGGACGGGGTACGGGTGAAAAGGTTCCTTCAGGGAGGGATGTGGAGGAATTTTTTTTCCAAGTACACCGAGGCCAACTGGATGCACAAGAGGATGCTCGGAGTGAGCCATGCCTTTAAGGAGGCAAAAGGGTTGGACGAAGAAAAAGAGAAAAAAGCCCGCAGGCACCTTTACATGGCCCAGTGTAACGACGCTTACTGGCACGGGGTATTCGGGGGGCTGTACCTGCCACATTTACGCACCAGTGTCTACGAGAACATCATAAAGGCCGAAGCCGTAGTAGACGGTGAAAATGTAAAACCCGCCGTAATAAAGAGGGACTTCGACGTCGATACCTTCGACGAGATACTTCTAAGCTCAAAGGATCTGAACGTCTTTGTGAGCCCAGAAAGGGGCGGAACAATCGTCGAGCTGGATTTGAGGCCCGCGGGCGTTAATCTCACTAACACCCTTTCCAGACGGTTCGAGGGCTACCATGTGAAGTTAAAAACCTTTGGTACAGTGCACTCGGCGGCGGCAAAGAGCATACATGATAGGGTCGTGGCCAAGGAAGAGGGGCTCGAAAGGCTTCTTATTTTCGATACCGTCGAGAGGGCCTCGCTTAGGGAGCACTTCCTCAAGGGGGATGAATCTCTCGAGTCGTTCATAAGCTCAAATTACCGGGAGCAAGGGGACTTTTATAACGGCCCATACACACCGGAGGTTAAAAACAATGGTCTATCCCTTACAAGAAGGGGCACGGTGGGGGGTAGCGGTATTGTGGTTAAAAAAGAGATTGAGCTTTCGGGAAACGATGCCATTTCAATCGCCTATAAGGTGGAGGCCGCAGGAGGCACGCCACCGGAGGGGAAACTGGCCGTTGAGTTCAACCTTTGTCTTCCGGGCTGTAACGGGCCCGCATGCTCGTACGAGGTATCCGGCCGTCCCCCCCGAAGGTCAACAAAGGTTGAGGAGATGGGTCTGGGCAGTATCGGCGAGGTATCCGGAGTGGAGAGGGTAGCGGTCGTTGACGGGCATTCCGGGGTAAACGTAAACTTCAATTTCAAAAAACCAGTAAACTTCTGGAGGTTTCCCCTGGAGACGGTCTCTCTTTCCGAGAGCGGCTTTGAGAGGAACTACCAGGGCTCGTGTCTCGTATTTCTCGTCCCCCTTGTTTTCGATTCCAAGGGGGTAGTTGAGTTTTCTTTTGACTTAAGGGTTGAAAGTTGCAGGGCAGAGTAATACGATAAATGTCCGAAAGGAGGCTTAATGCCTGTGAAAAAGGCAATAGTTGAAAAGGCCCTGCCTGTAAAGCTTCTCATCCTGGATGTGGATGGTGTTTTGACCGACGGGAGTATAATTTACAACGACCGTGGGGAGGAGACTAAGCACTTTCACGTAAGGGACGGCCACGGCATAAAGATGCTAAAAAGGGCCGGTATCGACTGCGCCCTTATTACTGCACGCAGCTCGGATGTTGTCTTTCACAGGGCAAGGGACCTGGGAATAGAACTGGTCTACCAGGGGGCGTTGGATAAGGTTAAAGCCTACGAGGATATCTTGAAGAAAACAAGGCTAGCCCCCCACGAGACGGCCTACGTGGGTGACGATGTGGTAGATATGGCGGTCCTTAAAAGGGCCGGTTTTTCCGTTGCCGTATCAGACGCCGTCGAGGAAGTCAAAGAGAGGGTCGATTATGTAACGGAGATGCCGGGCGGTGGGGGGGCGGTAAGGGAGGTTGTGGACTTAATCCTTAAGGTAAAGGGTCTATGGGATGAGGTCATGGACCGTTACCTGGACTGATATATAATTTTTTTCGCCCGGGGGCTGTAAAGGAGAGTTTAGCTCTCCGTCAAACCACGTCAATGGGCTAACAGAAGGCGTGTTTTTATTACATTAAAAGGACTTTTTCAGGCCCTGAACCCACATCAGGCGCAGATAAAAATCTTTACACCCCGAGTGCCAGATGCTATAATTTTATAGTTTAAAGGTGCATTTGCGGGCGCAGGCAGTGGGTCTTGTATGAAGCGAAAACTGAGGATATTATTGCTGGGTTTTATTGTCCTCACACTTGCCGGCCTCATCGGTATAGTTCTAGTCAATTTCGTTATAACGTCTGGCCATAAATCTCTGCCTTTTAAGATTCAGGACTCGGGCGTTACAATCGAAAAGCTTCGTTACACAGGATACTCAGCAGAAGACCAGGGCCGTCGGGAGTGGGAACTTGAGGCAGACTCTGCAACCCTGTTAGAAAAGGGAGACCTTACCGTCTTCACCGACGTTAAGGTCGTATTTTTTTCAAAAGACGGTAAGACCTATACCCTCAGGGGACGCGAGGGCAACTACAACAAACGCTCCGGTTTAATCTCTATTGCAGGGGATGTAACTCTGGTCACCGAAGGCAGCGAGGGCGACACATACAGGCTGGAGACGGAAAGCCTCGAATACTCGACACAGTCGAAGATGCTGACCTCGGCCGAGCATGTTGAGATCAGGTCCCGGGCGATGCGTGTTACCGGGGTCGGCCTTAAAATTGATGTCAAAGGGGGTAGGCTTTCAGTTCTTAAGGACGTGATGACCGTAATCGATGATGATGATGTTATATAATCGCATGACTCGCTCGCCGGGGGCTAAAGTTTTAGTTGGGGCCGCCCTGGCCGTTTTAACCCTTATGCCGGGCAATCTCGGGGCCCAGCAGGACGAGTCCATAGACAAGCCCGTCACTATAACCTCGGACACGATGGAGGTCGAAGAAGGCGGCAAAGTCTTCATATTCAAGGGCGATGTCGTTGCAAAGGAGGACTTCACGCTCTGCTCCGACGAACTTGTGCTCTACTACGACGAAAATAACGAAGTCCGGGAGATAGTTGCAACGGGGGATGTAAGGCTCATAAAGGACGATAAGACGGCCCTGAGCGACAAGGCAGTCTATGACAGGATAAAAAGAACCTTTGTCCTAACCGGCAATGCCCGGGTACGGCAGTGTTCCGACACCGTCACGGGCGAGAAGATAACGGTATTTCTCGACACTGAGAGGTCCATCGTGGAGGGCAAAGAGGGCGGCAGGGTAAAGGCCGTGGTGATGCCCGAGAAGGACTGTCAGGAAAGCTTGAATAGTGAAGAGGATCTCTGTAGAGGGTCTGGTCAAGGCCTTTAAAGGAAGAAGGGTATTAGACGGCATAGAGCTCACGGTGGAGCCGGGAGAGGTGGTGGGGCTTCTCGGGCCTAACGGGGCGGGAAAGACCACCACTTTCTACATAATTGTTGGACTCCTGGCGCCAGACAGCGGCAGTGTTTATTTCGACGGCACCGACATAACCGATATACCCATGTATGAGAGGGCGAGACAGGGAATAAGCTACCTGTCTCAGGAACCCTCCGTTTTCAGAAAACTTACGGTAAGGGAGAACGTTGAGGCGATTCTCGAGTTCCTCGATTTACCCGAAGGCGAGATGGAAGAGCGTTTGAGGGGTTGCCTCGAGGAACTGGGTGTCCTCCATCTTTCTGATGTAAAGGCATACGCCCTTTCCGGCGGAGAAAGGAGGAGGGTTGAGATAGCCAGGGCATTGGTCAACTCCCCTTCATTTTTTCTCCTCGATGAGCCCTTTTCCGGGATAGACCCCATCGCGGTGGGCGATATCCAGGACATAGTTCTTGAGCTTAAGAAAAAGGGCATCGGAGTGCTTGTAACCGACCACAACGTTAGAGCGACTCTTGGTATCTGCGACAGGGCGTATATAATAGATAATGGGAGGATCTTGAAGGCCGGAACCCCGGAGGAGATAACCGAGTGCCCCCGCGTAAAAGAGGTATACCTTGGAGACAGGTTCAGGATGTAGCGTTAAAAACGGGCGCTAAACGGTAAGGATGCTTAAATGGCGTATGAGATAAAACAGGAACTCAGGCAGGAGCTTAAGCTCACGCAGCAGCTCATAATGACTCCCCAGCTCAAGCTGGCCATAAGGCTTCTGCAACTTTCCAGACAGGATCTTGTTGACACCGTGCGAGAAGAGCTCCAGTCTAATCCCGTTCTTGAAGACTCGGGCGTGGTGGAAAGCGAGGATTCTCCGGAGCCAAAGCAAGAAACTCACGAGTTTGACTGGCAGGCATACCTTGAAGAATACGAAAATTACAGGATCCCCGGCCAGCAGATAAGGGAAGGGGAGGAAGAAAACATTATTGAAAAGGCCACCTCTTCGGGCAGCAGCCTCACCGAGCATCTTCTGTGGCAGCTTAAGCTCTCACCGTTGAGCGAAAAGGAAAAGAGGATCGGAGAGTTTATAATAGGCAATATCGACGACGACGGCTGTTTGAGGGTCATAGAAGGAAGGTCCGCCGCCGGCGACGTGGCCTACGAGGCAGAGGTATTGAACGATATAGCAGGACTTACGGGGGCCTCCGCAGATGAGGTCCAGAAGGCACTAGAGACGATTCAGCAGTTCGATCCCCCGGGCGTAGGCGCAAGGGACATAAGGGAGTGTTTGCTTCTTCAGGCAAGGCGTCTTCCTGTAAGGGACACCCTGGTAGAGGAGATAATATCATTTCACCTTGAACTTCTGGCCGGCAAGAACTACAAGGCCATTGCAAGGAAGATGGGCCTGTCCACCGAGAGGGTCTATGAGGCGGTAAAGATAATAACGCAGTTCCTGAACCCTTTGCCCTGCTCGGGTTACGGTACCGATGAAGCGTGTGTTATAGTCCCCGACATATACATACAGAAGGTCGGCGATGAGTACGTTGTGAGTTCGAACGAAGACGGCATGCCCAAGTTGAAGATAAGCCCTTATTACAGGAAGATGTTGAGGCAGGCAGGGGCCCCGCAGGAGACCAGAAACTATATCCAGGAGAGGTTTCGTTCAGCCCTCTGGTTTATCAAGAGCCTGCACCAGAGGCAGAGGACATTGATCAAGGTCGCCACAAGCATTGTTAAGTTCCAGAGGGAATTCCTCGATAAGGGGCTTGAGTACATGAAGCCCATGGTGCTTAAGGATGTGGCCGCGGATATAGGGGTACATGAATCGACGGTAAGCAGGGTTACCTCTAACAAATACGCCCACACCCCGAGAGGGCTCTTCGTGCTAAAATACTTCTTCTCCACGGGCGTGAGCGGCACTGACGGCAATAACTTCACCACCGAGTACATAAAGCAGAAGCTTAAAAGCATTATCGACTCGGAGGATTTAAAAAACCCCCTTTCTGACCAGCAGATTGCGGATAAGCTTAAAGAGTACGGCATAGTGGTTGCGAGGAGGACGGCCACCAAGTACCGCGAGGAACTGGGTTACCTGTCCTCCAACAGGAGGAAGAGCCACTTCTAGCTTCACCATGTATGTAGTTTGTTTATACGTTTCAGGGGGATTCAGACTTTGGTGGGTATTTTTTAATCTGCCCGGTATAAATATCTATAATAGCGGAGGAAAGGATGCAGGTTACCGTTACTTTCAGACACATGGATTCGTCTGGTGCGCTCAAGAAATATGCCGAGGAGAAGACCGAGCGGCTGGTGAAGTATCTTATCGAGCCCATTGAGGTCCACTGGGTGCTCTCGGTAGAGAAGATAAGGCATATTGCCGATGCGACCATTGTCGCCAACGGGGTGACCATAAAGGGCCAGGAGGCGACAGAAGAGATGTACTCAGCGATAGATAAGGTTCTGGACAAGCTGGAAAAGCAGGTAAGAAAACACAAGGAAAAGGTAAAGAACCACAAGTTCGGCCAGGGCGAGTCCTCCAGCGTAAGGTACGGTGCTGTGGAGGCCGGGACGCCGGGGGGAGGGGCCAGGATAGTCAAAACGGAAAACGTATTCGCAAAGCCTATGAGCATCGAGGAGGCACGGATGCAGATGGACGTCATAGACAAGGATTTTCTTGTCTTTACCGACGCGTCATCCAGTCAAATAAGCGTTCTCTACAGGCGGAACGACGGGGATCTTGGCCTGATAGAGACGCGTACCAAATAAAAAAGAGCATAAAAATGTAGAGAGTGGGCAATGAGACTAGCGGACTTTCTTTTGAAGGAGTACATCATGCCTTCGCTCAAGGCGAGGGAGAAAAGGGAACTCCTTGACGAGATGGCCACGGAGCTGGCTTCAAAGGTGGAGGGGCTTAACAGGGAAAGGCTCCTTGAGGTGCTCCTGGAGAGGGAAAAGCTGGGCAGCACGGGCATAGGCCACGGCGTTGCCATCCCCCACGGCAAGCTCAAGGGTGTGGACGGGATAATAGTGGCCTTCGGGAAGAGCAAAAAGGGTGTGGACTTCCACTCCATGGACGATAGACCCGTACACCTGTTTTTTCTGATAGTCGCTCCCGAGAACTCCACGGCAACGCACCTTAAGATTCTGGCGAGCATTTCAAGGCTTTTAAGGGACAAGGCGTTTAGAAAGAAACTCATAAAGGCATCTGACCGGGGTGAGCTCCACACCATAATAGCAGAGGAGGACAGAAGACACGAAATGCAGGCTATGGGGAAGATGAGCTCGCGGGGCACTTAGGGGTTCCACCCTAGCCCCCAAGGATTCGGGCGACTTTTAAGAAAAAAACTAAAAAAGGGTTCATCATGGGTATTCCGATCAAGGATCTTTTAAAGGAGAGCCGGCTGAGACTTAAGTCCAGGACCGGCGAGACAGGGACCTCCAGGGAGCTAACCACTGCACGCATCCAGAAGCCGGGACTCCTTCTGACCGGTCTTCTTGGTCAGCTGCATCCCGACAGGGTGCAGGTCTTCGGCGCAGCGGAGATAAATTACTTAAACAGCCTCGATAGCCAGCAGACAAAGAAGACCATGGCGATACTCTCAAAACCCACTATCCGGGCGATCATTGTAACGCGGGGCATAGAACCGCCAAAGTTCCTTGTGGATTTTGCCAGTGAAAAATCCATCGCCCTTTTAACGACTCCCCTTAGCTCTTCGGTATTTATAGAAAGGCTCGTCAAGCACCTCGAGGAGGGGCTTTCACCGACCAAGACCATCCACGGCGTGCTCGTGGACGTGCTTGGCATAGGCATACTTATTTTAGGCAAAAGCGGAATAGGAAAAAGCGAGTGTGCCTTGGAGCTCGTATCCAGGGGTTACAGGCTCGTGGCCGATGACGTTGTGATAGTTAACAGGAGGTTCCCCTCGACCCTTTTCGGTACCGCCTCGAATGTGGCACGTTATTACATAGAGGTGAGGGGGCTCGGAATACTTAACGTAAAGGAACTTTTCGGCATAACCGCCATAAGGGAACGTAAGCAGATGGATATAGTGGTGGAGCTCGTGATCTGGGATACCGAGGAGGAGTACGAAAGGCTAGGCTTCAAGGAGACCACGATAGACATACTAGGAGTGGAACTTCCGCACCTGAAGATTCCCGTAAGTCCCGGCAGGAGCGTGGCCACAGTGGTCGAGCTTGCGGCCAGAAACCAGCTTCTTAAGATAATGGGGTACGACACTTACAGGAAATTTCGGGAGCAACACGAAGCTAAAATGTACGACATGAAGAAGGTAAAGGTTTGAACGAGATCCGTCTTGTCGTGCTGAGCGGCCCCTCGGGGTCTGGAAAGAGCACCGCTATAAAGGTCCTCGAGGACCTGGGCTTTTTTTGTGTGGACAACCTGCCAGTTACGCTCCTGCCCAAGTTCCTGGAACTCCTGGCCCAGTCGGGCGAGATATCAAAGGTCGCAGCCGTTGTGGATGTAAGGGAGCGGGAGTTCCTGAAGGAATTTCCGGCCATATTCAGTTCTGTAAAAGAGGCTGGGTACAAGGGGGAACTCATCTATCTTGAGGCCTCTGACGAAGCCCTCGTAAGAAGATTCAGTGAAACAAGGAGGAGACATCCTCTGGCAATCGATGAGAGCCCCCTTGAGGGTATTGTCTCGGAGAGGGCCCTTCTTAAAGAGCTTAAGGCCCAGGCCGACGAGGTCCTTGACACCACCAACTTCAACGTGCACCAGTTAAAGGAGGTTTTGAGGGATTACTTCTCAGGACCCGTAAGCCACGAGAAGATGGTCATAAACCTCGTCTCCTTCGGCTACCGTTACGGCATACCGGCAGATGCTGACCTTGTAATTGACGTGAGGTTTCTTCCCAACCCATACTTCGTCGACACCCTGAAAGGGCTCGACGGCACCGACGAAAGGGTAAGGGAGTTCGTAATTTCAAGTTCGGAAACAAAAAAGTTCCTCAACAGGTTTAAAGACTTCCTCGACTACCTTATACCTTTGTACTGGAAGGAAGGGAAGTCTTACCTGACCATAGCAATAGGTTGTACCGGAGGGAAACACAGGTCAGTGGTAATCTCCGATCTCATTGCCGACGAGATAAGCACCGATGTGGGCACGGTTCGGAAAAGACGCAGGGATATAGAGAAGCCTTAGAGAACATTATCTTTTATCCCTGGGAAAGGGATTTTTAATGACGTAGAAGAGATATGGTTGGAGGGGTAATAATAGCACACGGGACATTGGCCGAGAGTCTGCTTAAGGCGGCAGAGGCCATAACCGGAAAGGTGAAAAACGTGCGCACCGTATCTGTGGGGGAGGGTGAGGCTACCGAAAAGATAAGGGGCAGGCTGGAGGAGGCGATAAAGAGCGTTAAAAAAAATGACGGTGTGATCATATTTACGGACATGTTCGGTGGCAGCCCCACCAACATAGCACTTTCCACCCTCAAAGAGGGCGTTGTGGAGGTTTTGACCGGGGTTAACCTCCCGGTGCTTCTTAAGTTTTTGAACTACAGGTCCGAAGTTAAGTTCACAGAGCTTGTGCGAAAGCTTAAAGAGCACGGGCAAAAAAGCATCGTACTTACAAGCGATATTTTAAAGGGTAAGAGATAAAGCTGAATATCTCGCTCACAAATGCGGAAGGAGTTTTGACGGTTTAATTAGTCCATGTATTACACCCGAAGATTTAACATCCCATGATACAGCTCGTTCGCGTCGACGACAGACTCCTTCATGGCCAGACCCTGTATGCCTGGGTCCCTTTTCTAAAGGCAGATGCGGTCGTCATCGCCTCTGACGATCTTGACCGTGATGCCGTTTTAAGGGCCGTTAGGTATGTCTTAACGGGCATGGAGCTCCGCGTGATTGTAAAGAACGTCGATGATGCCGTAAAAGAGATCCATACGGAGGGACTCGCAGATTCCAGGGTAATGCTCGTTGTAAGCGATCTTCGCGACGCCATGAGGCTTTATAAAGGGCAGGTAACGTTCAGGTCGTTGAATATTGGCAATATCCATCACATGGCCAGGGGCAGGAAGGTGAGCAGGTCCGTAATACTGAACAGTCAAGATGAAAAGATAATCGAGGAGTTCGAAAGGCTCGGTGTGGCAATAGATATAAGAGAAATCCCAACAAGCTCACCGGTGCCTTACCAGAAGAGGTAACTTCGATTGATGAAGAACGAATCCGTTGTTAAGACCTTCAGGATAAAAAACAAGCTAGGGTTGCACGCCAGGGCCGCCTCCAGGTTCGTGGAGGTGACCAACAGGTTCGACTCCGATATCTTCGTTAAGAAGGACGACCAGGAGGTAAACGGTAAAAGCATTATGGGCATACTTATCCTTGCCGCGGCATGCGGGGTGGATATTACTGTAAAGGCCCAGGGCAAGGACGCGGCGGTGGCCGTAGACGCACTCGGGGCCCTCATAGACAGGGGTTTTGACGAGGATGACGACTGAAGCGAAAAAAGACGTGATACTGATAAGGGGCATAGGGGTCTCTTCCGGTATAATCATAGGCAAGGCTTACCTTGTCGATACTGGAGGGGGTGAGGCGGTAAAATACTATCACCTCGAAGCCAAAGACGTAAAAGGTGAGGTGGACAGGTTCAAAGGGGCGCTCAAGGAGTCAAGGGACCAGCTTACCCGGATAAAGAAGAGGCTGCTTAAGGAAGGTAAGGGAAAGGAGCACGTTCGTATAATCGACGCCCATTCGATGATCCTTAAGGACCAGATGCTCATAGACGACACGGTTAAGTTGATAAAGCAGAAGCGGGTCAATGCCGAATGGGCGCTCAAGAGTGTGTTGAAGGGGATAACGGATTTCTTCGACAAGATGGAAGACGAATACCTCAAGGAGAGGAGCTCGGACATAGAACATATAGGCGACAGGATACTTCTCAACCTCGCGGGTGGGAAACAGGTGAGCATTTCCGACATAGAGGAGCCTTCAATAGTTGTCGCCCATGACTTCTCGCCTACAGATACGGCCCAGATGGACAAGAAGAAGGTCAGGGCCTTCCTTACCGACATAGGCGGCAGGACCTCTCATACCGCCATCCTGGCCAGGTCACTTAAGATACCGGGCGTCGTGGGACTCGAGGACGTAACCAGGAAAGTAGAAACCGGCGATATGATCATCGTCGACGGTATGACAGGGGCGGTAATCATAAACCCCTCCCAGAGCGTTATAAACGTTTACGAAAAAAGAAAGGCAAGGTACGAGAGTTACGGCAGGGCGCTTCACCATTACAAGAACCTCCCCTCGGAGACCACCGACGGCCGCAGGGTAAGGCTCATGGGGAACATGGAGCTTTCCGAGGAGATAATGTCTCTTCTGGACCACGGCGCCGAAGGGATCGGTCTTTACAGGAGTGAATTCCTGTACCTCAACCGGAAGGAATTTCCCACGGAAGAGGAACACCTGGCGGCGTACAAGCACGTGGCCAGGAAGATGGCCCCTAATCCAGTGCTTGTGAGGACACTGGATCTCGGTGGTGAAAA
>JAUVFY010000266.1 GCA_030594025.1 Deltaproteobacteria bacterium
AGGACCTTTTGACCTGTAAACCCGGCCGGGTTCGCCTGCACCATGGGGATCGTAATGGTCCTGTTGACCTGCTTGAGGATGCCCGTTGACATGACCGAGCCGCAGCCAGCGAGTACAAAAAGGGCCATCAAGGATAAAAGGGATAAAAGGGATAAAAACGCTTTTGAGTATCTCATATTAAAATTTTACTCTTTATTTAAGGTTACGTCAACGAAAGCGGGTTGGTAAATGGACGGTAAATTCAACGTACTGGATATTGAGGCACAGAGGCTCGCCCCCTATGCCGTAAAGAGCAAATCTTCGAGGGGAAGACGCCACCCCGAGCCCGAGCACCCCTTCAGGACGGCCTTCCAGCGCGACCGCGACAGGGTCATCCACTGTAACGCCTTCAGGAGGCTCGAGTACAAGACCCAGGTCTTCGTCTTCCACGAGGGCGACCACTACAGGACCCGGCTAACCCATACCATAGAGGTTGCCCAGATATCGCGAACAATAGCGAGGGCCCTGGGCCTGAACGAGGACCTCTCCGAGGCCATAGCCCTGGCCCACGACCTGGGGCACCCTCCCTTCGGGCACACGGGCGAGAGGACGTTGAACGAGTTCATGAAAAAGCACGGCGGCTTCGAACACAACGCGCAGACGCTGAGGATAGTCGAGGAGTTAGAGAGGCGCTACCCCGGGTTCAGGGGGCTTAACCTCACCTGGGAGGTAAGAGAAGGGATAGCAAAGCACGGTACCGAGTACGACAGGCCCGAGAAGGTCAAAGAGTACGAGATGGACAAGGCCCCCTCGCTCGAGGCCCAGATAGTGGACATGGCCGATGAGATAGCCTACAACAACCACGACATAGACGACGGAATAAGCTCCGGGATGGTGGACGCTGTCTCCTTCGGCGAGGTGGAGCTCTGGCTCGAAAGCTACGAGGATGCGGTAAGGAAGTTCCCGGGCGAGGAGTTCAAAACCCACAAGTACCAGACCGTGCTGAGCATAATAAACAAACAGGTAACCGACCTCGTGGATAACATATCAAAGACCCTCGAAGCAGAAGGCATAAGCTCTCCCGAAGAGGTGAGAGAGAGGGGAAAACCCATCGCCCGCTTCGGTGCGGAGATGGAGACAAAGAACACCCAGCTCAAGGATTTTCTGAGCAAAAACCTCTATACCCACCACAGGGTCTTGAGGATGGCCGACAAGGCCGAAAGGATACTCAAGGGCCTGTTCGAAGTATACAGGAACGAGCCCAAGGTCCTTCCGCCCCACTTTTTCGTGGAGATAGACAGGGTGGGCAAGGAAAGACTCATCTGCGACTACATCGCCGGCATGACCGACCGCTACGCCCTCGACGAATACAAGAAGCTCTTTGACCCCTACGAGAAGGTATAGGTCCACGGCGAGAAGGTTTAAGGGATAAATTTCAAGTTCCCTCACCCCTATGGGGAGAGGGTTGGGCCTGCCCTGAACGTTCTCCTGAACTTGTTTCAGGATTGTTTCAGGGGTGAGGGGGGAAGGTTATCTCTTGTATGTTCGCAGAGACAATAGCCTGCAAAATTTCACACCCTACGGCAGGCTTTTGAAAGAGAAAGAATTTATGCTATAATTTTAGAGGCGGCCTTATAAAAGGCTTGCGGATTATAA